>NZ_JBBCBT010000019.1:0-104554 GCF_037203985.1 Pseudarthrobacter sp. CCNWLW217 | reverse complement strand
GCCTGCCGCAACCGCATCCGCGAAATCGCCGAAACCCGCGACGGCTTCACCGGCACCGCCCCCGTCATCGCCAACCCTCCGGCGGCCACCTTCAAAAAGTAGCGCTCCGCCAGCCAGCTGGCAGTAACGTTCGACGGCGGCACCTGGGCTCTGTACACACACGGAACCCGGGTGCCGCCGTCGTACTCCCGTCATGCAACGCTCCCGCAACCCCGCCGAAGGGGCGGATCGCCTATGCTCAGCAGAGCGCGTCAAAACGCGGCTCTATAAGGCTTCAACGAGCAGTTCAACGACGAACCACCCGGGAGACACGGCATGACCAACTGGCGGATCAGGGATTTCCACTCGGCGGACCTGGACGGGATCCTGCACCTTTGGGAAACCCTCAAGGCCAACAACGTGGAACCGGTCTACGCGCTCTCTGAGGTATTGGCCTCGTGCGAAAAGGACCACGCGGTAGTGGCTGTCCTGGGAGACATGGTGGTGGGCGCCGCCGTCGGACGTGCCGCACACGACCAAGGCTGGATCGTTTTCCTGGCCACCCTGCCGGAATATCGGGGCCGCGGGATCGGCACTTCGCTGCTCGCCGCCGTCGAAAACCGGATGGCCCCACACGGCCTCAACAAACTGTCGGCATTGATGCCGGAATCCGAAACCCGGGTGGAGGCGTTCCTCAGCCGGGGCTTCGCCTTGAAGAAGAACCTCCGCTACTTTGAGCGGACCATCCCCGTCCAGCGCCAGGAACTGGGAGCGCTGGGCCAGCTGGGCGGCCGCATCCTCGCCCGTGACCTCTGGGAGAACGTTGCCGGCATGCGGAACGAGAAGGAACTCCTCGAACGGCGCCTTGTCCTTCCCCTGGCTGAGGCCGACCTCGCCGACGAATACGGCGTGGTGCCGCCGCGCGCCGTGGTGCTCTTTGGTCCTCCCGGGACCGGCAAGACCACGTTTGCGAAGGCGATCGCGTCGCGGCTGGAATGGCCGTTCGTGGAGGTATTCCCCTCCCGGCTGGCCTCCGATCCCAAGGGACTCGCCGGCGCCCTTCGCGAGACGTTCCTTGAGATCGCCGAGCTGGAGCATTGCGTGGTGTTCATCGACGAGGTGGAAGAGATCGCCTCACAGCGCTCAGGTGAACCGCCGTCGCCGCTCCAGGGTGTCACGAACGAGCTCCTGAAAATCATTCCCGCGTTCCGCGAACAGCCCGGCCGACTGCTGGTGTGCGCCACGAACTTCATCCGGGCGTTGGACACGGCATTCCTTCGCCATGGCCGGTTCGACTACGTCATCCCGATCGGCCTGCCGGACCGCCAGGCCCGCGAAGCGATGTGGCAGCGTTTCATTCCCGCCACCGTTGTTGACGACGTGGACGTGGAGCTCCTGGTGGAGCGGACCGAGGGTTTCTCTCCTGCGGACATTGAGTATGCCGCCCGCAGCGCCTCCCAGCGGGCGCTGGAAAAGGCAGTGTACGACGACGGTGGCGCGGCTTCCGGCGGCAGTGGTTCCGTTCGCGAGGCGGTCCGGAAGGGCCCTTCCACGCAGGACTACCTGGACGCCATCGGCGAGACGAGGACCACCGTCAGCGCGGAGGTCCACCAGGACTTCCTGGAGGACATCGACGCCCTGGGCCGGGTGTAGCCCGCGCAAGGCCCGTGGCTGCACCGCCAGTGGAGCCAGCTACTGCGCTGGCGGTAATCTTTGACCCATGTCCTCCTCGAACCCGCTTCGGCACGCCTTCTCCCGCATGGGCGGCCGGGATCCCCATGAAAAGCATCGTTCGGCCACCCCGCTGGAACTCTTCTTCGACCTGACGTTCGTCATTGCCTTCGGAGTGGCCGGCAGCCAGTTCGCGCATGAGATCGCGGAAGCGCATTTCGGCGCCGGGCTGCTGGGATTCTCCTTTGCGATGTTCGCGGTGATCTGGGCGTGGATCAACTTCACATGGTTCGCGAGCGCCTACGACACCGACGACTGGGTGTTCCGGGTGGTCACCATGGTCCAGCTTCTCGGCGTGCTGATTCTGGCCATGGGCATCGAGCCCATGTTCCATTCGCTCGTCGAGGGCAAGCATGTGGACAACGCAGTGATGGTGGGCGGCTACGTGATCATGCGCCTGGCCCTGGTGTTCCAGTGGCTACGTGCAGCACGGCAGGATCCCGCACGCCGGCAGACCTGCCAGCGCTACGCCACGTATCTTGGCGTGGTGCAGCTGGGCTGGATCGCGGTACTCATCATTGAAGCGGACATCCTGACGACGTTCCTCGTGGCTGCGCCGCTGTTTGTCTTGGAAATGCTCGCTCCCTACGCAGCGGAGCGCAGCATGCGTACCCCCTGGCACGCACACCACATCGCCGAGCGCTACGGGCTCCTCGCCATCATTGCCCTTGGCGAATGCCTGATCGGTGCGATCGAAACCCTCCGCGCCATCGTTGCCAACCACGGCTGGAGCGTCGATGCGGCCCTTGTGGGCTTCGGCGGAACGGCCCTGGCCTTCAGCATGTGGTGGATCTATTTCATCCTGCCCGCTGGTCCGGCCCTGCACCACCAGCGGCACCGCTCATTCTTCTTCGGCTACGGGCACATGCCCCTTTTCGCGGCCATCGCCGCAACTGGCGCCGGACTGCATGTGGCGGCGTACTACGTCGACCACGAGGCCCACATCAGCGCTGCGGTGGCCGTGGCCAGCATCGCCATACCTGTGGCGCTGTTCAAACTCTCCTTGACTTGGCTCTTCAGCGTCATGATCTGCGCAGACCGCACCGTCATTGCCGTGGCGGTTGGCGTAGTGGTCGCGCTGGCGGGCAGCGTGGGACTCGCCGCCGCAGGGGTCTCGGTGCCCGTTTGCCTGCTGGTGATTGTGCTGGCTTTGGGCGTGTCGATTGTCATTGACGAGAAGCACGGCACCGAACGAATGAACGCAGCGCTGGAGCGGATGAAAGCAGGAGCCTAAGAGGCACCGTCCGTCCGGCTGTCCGCCGTTTCAGGGGCGTGGACAGGCAAAGCCGTCTGCGCAGACTCGGCCCCCGGGGCGTCGTCGTAGGCCAGGTTCTCGTAGTCGGTCTCGTCCTCGTCGTCCAGCCTCTCGTCCAGCTCCTCGAGCAGCCAGGGATTTACCCTCGCAAGGATCTTCCGGACTTCCTCCACCTCGACGGCGGCATAAAGTACCGGACGGGCATCCCGGTACTTAGTGACAGGCGGCTTGTCAGGCCACTTGTCCGCAAGCGCCTTGACGCGCTCAGGCAATGAGTTGTGGGCGTTGTCAGCGATCTTGACCAAGGCGGCGTCGTGGTCTTCGGCGATTTCCCGGATTCCGGAGGCGTAGTCGTCCGGATTCTCATGGAGCCGGTTGGTGACCCGTTCAATGATTCCCACGGCACGTTCGGAGACGCCCATGTCCAGCAGGGCCTGCCTGGTGATGGGCGTGTCCTCTGCAATGTCGTGCAGGTACCCGGCGATCCGGATGTCATCGTCGAAGTCTTCCAGCGCATCCCCCACGGCGATCACGTGGTCGCGATACGGCCGCTTCAGCTTGTCCTTTTGGCGGTTGTGGGCCACCTCGGCCAGGACTTTGGCGGTCTCAACAGTGAATCTAGGCGCGGGGCTGTGCTCCGTGGAGTGCTGGTCTGACATCCCCCAAGCCTACGCGTGGCCTGCAAATGAAGGTTCCCCTCAGGACAAGCTGCCTGGTCCTGAGTCCGGCCAGACCCAAGCATCCCGCGGGAGGCTGTCCGGCCGGAACGCTGCCAGCGCCTGGTCCAACGTTCCCGCTGGCAGGCCGAGCGACTGCAGCAGGTTGTCCCGGACGTCTTCAACGGACACGCCCGCGCGTGCGAGGTCGCCCAACGTGACTGCGCCATCGCGCTTGGCCAGCCGCGCGCCGTCGGAATTCACCACCAACGGAACATGGGCATATTCCGGAATCGGAATATGCAAGAGGGACCCAAGGTATGCCTGGCGAGGCGTGGACGGCAGCAGATCATCGCCCCGGACCACCTGGTCGACGCCCTGCGCTGCATCATCCACCACGACAGCCAGGTTGTACGCCGTCACGCCGTCGTTGCGGCGCAGGACAAAATCGTCCACCACGCCCGTGAATTCTCCATGCAGGACATCGTTGACGGTGTACTCCGTCACCGCGGAACGCAGGCGGAGTGCAGCCGGCCGCATGGACCTCTTGAACTCCAGTTCTGCGGGATCGAGGTTGCGGCACGTTCCCGGATAGGCGCCCTGCGGCGCGTGGGGAGCGGACGGCGCCTCTTGGATCTCCCGGCGCGTGCAGAAACACTCATAGGTCCGGCCGAGCTCCGTCAGCCGGCGTATGGCGTCGTTGTAGACCTCACCACGGTCCGTCTGGTGTACCACCGCGCCGTCCCAGGTAACGCCGATCGCCGCAAGGTCCCTGAGTTGCTCCGCCTCCGCTCCGGCCCGGGCACGGTCAAGGTCCTCCACCCGGAGCAGGAAATCCCGCCCCGTGGATCGGGCAAACAGCCATGCGAGCATGGCGGTTCGGAGGTTGCCCACGTGCAATTCACCCGAAGGACTGGGGGCAAAGCGGCCGGCAGGGGTCATGGTTCAACCCTAGTCCGGGCACACACAAGAGCCCCTCAGCTACCGATGACTTCGGAGATCCGACGTCGGGAGCTCAGGGGCTCTTGCCGTGTTTGCTTCAATGACCGTGGTGTGAACAAGTGTCAATCAGCGGCGGCCTCCTTGCGGGAAGCGTGTCCAGTGTCCGGGTGGTGTGCCGGGGAGCCTGTAGCCTGCGGGGTTCGGCGGTAGCCTCTGTCCTTGTTGCCACAATTTGAACAGAAGCCATACAGTTGGCACAACCGGCACTGTGTTTGTTGATCAGTCTGACTAATACCTGCCGCCAGGACCGACAGGAAGTGATCAGATTGCAGGAATTGGACGCCACCGACAAGCGCATTCTCAGCGCCCTTGACGAGGACCCACGCGTTCCCATCATGGTGCTGGCCCAACGGCTTCGGCTGGCGCGCGGTACGGTGCAGTCGCGCCTGGAGCGGATGTCGGCGTCGGGCGCGCTCCGTCCCAACAGCAGCCGCGTACTCCCCTCCGCACTAGGCCGGGGAGTGGCAGCAGCAGTCAGCGCGGAACTGGATCAAAGCCACCTCAATGAAGCCATCGCGGCGCTCCGGGAAATCCCCGAAGTCCTGGAGTGCCACGCACCGGCCGGCGACACCGACCTGCTGATCCGTGTGGTGGCCACCAGCCCGGACGATCTCTACCGGGTCTCAGAGGAAATTCGGCTGTGCCCCGGGATTGTGCGCACATCCACGAGCATGTTCCTGCGTGAGGTCATCCCTTACCGGACCACCGGATTGCTCAAGGACTGAGTTCCGAGTCCACGGGGCCTGCGCGCAGCCCAAACGGGGACCTCTCCCCATCGCCCCGCCAGCCCCATCGCAGCTAGGCTGGCACGGGAATCCATTCAGGGGGAAACATGGCGGGGAACTTTTACGGCGGTGACGTGGCCCAGTTGCGGCAGCTCGCCAAGGACCTGGCAGGCGGCGCGAACAGGTTAAGCCTGCTCGGTTCGCAGCTCAGCAGCGTCATCAGCACCGGCGCCTGGAAAGGGCACGACGGCGAACGCTTCCGGAGCGACTGGACGTCGTCGCACATGAAGCTGCTGAAGTCCGCAACGGCGGGCCTGGAGCAGGCATCAAAGATCCTGCTCGCCAACGCCGACGAGCAGGAGAAGGCCAGTAACAGCGGGGGTACTGGTTCCGGCGGCAACAGCCCAGGGGGCAGCGGTTCAGCGGAAGGCGCCGCCCAGGATCTCACGGACCGCCTAACCGGCATGACTCCCGAGGAACGCGCCGAATATCTCGGCAGTGACGAATTCAGGCAGTGGGCCCTGAACAACCCTGAGGGCGCCAAAGCCGCCATGGACGCCGCCGCCGACTCGGGCCTGATCGAGAAGAACTCCGAGGAATACGCGGATTTCCTCAGCTCCTACTGGAACAACCAGGCCATGCTGGACATGGGCATAGACCCCTCCAGCTGGGACACGTCCAAGGGCACGGAACATAACTGGGAGACCATCAAGAAGGTCTACGACTTCTACGGCCAGGCCTATTTATCCAACCCGGACCTGCAGTGGGCCGGGATGGCCAACATGATCGGCCCGTCCTTCGCGGGCGGCTTCAAGGACATGGCGATGCTGCGCGACCTCGCCCAGCAGATCGCGGACAATCCGGCCTCGGACGTTCCGCTCCCCATCCTGGACCAGATCGAACAGCTCGCCGGGATGACCGATGAGGAGATCCGTTACTACGAGACCAGCATGCTGGACATGAACAAGGAGATCTTCCTCGACCAGGCGCGGCAGCACCAGGCCTACATGGACGGCGGCATCGAGGAAATCAACAGGCTACGGGACTCGGGTGCCATTGACGCCGGTACCGCCGAGGAGTGGGCCAAGATCGATTCCGGCGATCCGGACCTTGTCCAGGAGGGCAACACCGCCCTCCTTTACCGCGAACAGAACGAGATCATTGCGGACGACTACGACAACATGCGCAACCACCCCGGCGGAGAGGCCGTGACTTACCTGGTGACCCTGGCCGGTGAGCCCTCCATTCCAGGCGCAAAGAGCTACCCGGAGGTCTTCCCTTACACCTTCAGCGTGGAGAGCCCCGGCCCGGAAAACGTGCCCTTCACCAACTGGGACAACCCCACGCAGTTCCGCACTGACTTCACCACCGGCTTCCCCGACGGGAACATTTCCAACGCCGACCAGCGCTGGGAACTCATCCGGCAGGACACCCTTCCGGCATACCAGGACCTCCTGGCGAGTGACCCCGCACGTGCCGGGCAGATCATCGCCTCCGACTTCAACGACCGTGTGGACCAGTACAGGCCAATCAACAACATCCCCGGCATCATGGACCGCTTTGTGGATGGTTTCGACGCCGAGGTGCACCAGTGAGTCTCCCGCGCATATCCGTACGCCCGCCCCTGAGGCGGCAGGCCGCCGTCGTACTTCTTGCCCTTTCCGCTTGCCTCGGTCTGGCCGGCTGCCAGATGACCGGCACCCCCACCGAACCGACCTCTCAAGGGAGCACCATGAGCACCTCCGAATTCTCCACCCTCGATGCGGCTGGAGTGGCCGCCATCCGCGAATCCAGGACAGCGAGGCTGGACATGAGCTCGGGACGGCTGGAAAAGGCTGCCGTACGGGTCACCGAAGACAGCTATGGGCCCGAGATCAACACCCGGGACTCGGGAAAAATCAAGCTCACCATCGTTGCCCCAAGCGGCGAGATCAGCGGGGAAACAGACCGGATCCGCTTGAACACCACCGAGAAGCGGTCGGACTTCAGCGAACTCACCTACTTCCTGACCGCGGACTCCCCCGACGAGTACTTTGAGCTCATCCGGGACGGAGTGGAACGGTACGGGATCGACGCCGACTCCGCAGAACGCTGGATAGCCGGCGCCCAGCGGGAACCGGAACGGAAAAGCGATTTTTCCATCACATCCGGCACCTCCACGGGCCTGGACGTCAACTATGACCTCCGGTATGACGGAACGAAGGACACGCAGGTGATCATCGTCCACGTCAGGCCGGCAGCCTAAACGGGCGGGCCTGCGTTGGACTTCAGGTTCTTCATCACCAGCGTGGACGTCAGCCGCTCAACACCCGGCAACGATGTGAGCTCGGCGTCGTAAAAGCGCTGGTACGCCGGCAGGTCCTCGGCGATGACTTTCAGCAGGTAGTCGGGGGAACCGAAGAGCCGTTGCGCCTCCACAATGTTGGGGTTGTCCGCCACCCGGTTCTCGAAGATCTCCATGGTGGGACGGTCCACCTGGCGCAGCGTCACAAACACAATCGCTTCGAACCCCAGCCCCACGGCGGCCGGATCAATGTCCGCTTTGTAGCCACGAATGACTCCCGAGGACTCCAGATCGCGCAGCCGCCGGTGGCAGGGCGCAACAGTCAGGCCTACCTTTGCGGCGAGGGCTGTGGCAGTCATGCGGCCGTCCTCTTTAAGGTGGCGCAAAATATTCCTGTCAATGTGGTCTATCACGCAACAATCTTACCGAAACAGCGGTTCCTTGTGAGAAAACAGGGAGCACTTATGGCACCAAAGTTCATAGGGTTTGTCCTGTAGCCATCTGACAGGAGCAAACCGTGAACGCCCAGCTGTTTTTCGCCTTTATTGTGGTGGCCGCCGCCCTCGCCTGTACCCCTGGCGTGGACTGGGCGTACTCCATCACCGCGGGCCTGCGGCAGCGGAGCTTTGTGCCCGCGGTGGCAGGGCTCTGCGGCGGCTACGTCCTGCACACCATCCTGATGGTGGCTGGCCTGGCAGCCCTGCTGGCCGGAATGCCAGGCGTTCTCACCTGGATCACAGTGGCCGGAGCAGGCTACCTTCTGTGGCTCGGCATCAGCACGCTCCGGTCCTGGCGCGGGGCATCCTTTGGCGCGGCAGACGCCGTCGGGCTTCCCACTGCCAACCAGCTGCGAACGTTCCTCCAGGGCATGGGTACCAGCGGCATCAACCCCAAAGGCCTGCTCTTTTACGTGGCCCTGGTGCCGCAGTTCGTCAGCCCCGAAGCGTCCTTGCCGGTGCCCGTGCAGTCCGGGCTGCTGGGCCTGACGTTTGTGGTGCTCGCCGGCATTGTCTACACCTGCGTGGCGCTCCTGGCCCGGAAACTCCTGCAGTCCCGCCCTGGTGCAGCACGGAAAGTGACCCTGGCCAGCGGTGTGATCATGGTTGCCCTGGGCGTGGTGCTCCTGTCCGAGCAGTTGGTTCCACTGTTCATCTCCTGACGGCTACGGCCGCCGCTCCATGAACCACTCCGTAAATTCTGAAGCCCGCCCGTCGGGAGCCAGCCGGATGACCCACAGGTTGTCATAGCTGGGCCGGTCACCCAGGTAGTGGGTAAAGCCCTGCACAAAAGCGAGATCGCCGTCTGTACCCAATAATGACCACTCGAACGTCCACTCCTCCGGTTCATCGCGGGCAGCCAGCCACCGGTCCACGATCTGCTCACGCCCGCGCCAAGGATCCTTGTCGTGCGGGCGGGTGGCGTACACCGCCTCTTCAGTGAACAGCGCACGGATGTCCTCTGGCTCGTTGGTGGTCCACGCGCTGATGTACTTTTCCATCCAGGACCGGACTGCGTCACTCATTTCTCCGTTGTACTCCCGAGCGGACCGCCCCACAAGGCTGCCACAGCGAACGGCTTACTCGCCGTCGAGCTTCTCCCACTCCTGTTCCCACAGCCGCCGCTCCTCGACGTCCTTGCGTATGACTTCGAAGGTTTCGAGCTCCGCAGGCCTGCCGCGCAGCCAATCCCGAGGGTTGAGCGACTTCCGGCCGTTGTCCAGCAGCAGGAAGGCACGGTCCGTCAGGGCGTCGTTACGCAGCATCATGTCCGTCTTCCGGCGGCGAAGGACCTCCCGAAGGGTTTCCTCGGACTTTGCCCGGGCGCCCAGCCGCCGCAGCGAGCGGGCGCGTAGCAGCAGCAACGCAGCGGACAGATCATCAGAGTTCAGCAGTCCCTCCGTCCAGATCACCACCTGCTTGTCCCGGCCCAACGCAAAGGCCGCCGAACAGCGCGCCAGGGCCGCAGGCAGCGAGGGCGGTAGTTGCGCAGCGGTGTGAAGTGCGGCTTCCAGCTGACCCATTTCCCGCAGGCAGTGCGCGAGTGCCAGGAACACTGCCTCTTCGCTGAACAACACGGGGACCTCGACGCGTTCGGCCACCTCTACCCGGGTGACCACGCGCGTGAGGTAGACGGAGGCATACTGGTTGGCGTCGTCGTGGTTCCTGATGGCGAGCCCCCGCTGCAGGAGCTCTGCCGCCCGCAAATACCCGCCGTGCTTATACGCCAGCAGTCCGGCCATGATGTAGCAGAGCCCGGCCCAGCCAGGATAGGCGCGGGCCAAAGCGATGAGCCGATCAGGTTGCCGTGCACTGAAAATTGCCTCGTGGACGGCCTTGACCGTTTTCCCGGACAGCATCTTGAGCCTCGGAATATTGCCATCCACGGAGAGGAACGCCTGGTTCCGGCCGCCGAGAACGCTGTGCAAAATTCCGCCCACTCCATCGGCCAATTCACGGACAGCCGTGCGCAACTGGACCGGACCAAACGGCGTGAGGTCCCGGGTGTCCCGGTAGATCGGTGTTAGAGCATCCCCCGCGGTCATTTCTCCATGCTAGCCGCGCGGCACCGCGCGCCGGGAAACAGGGAGGGGCCGGAAGTGCTTAGGAGGTGGCCACGGACACCCAAAGCCCAATCACCCAGGTGCTCGCCGCCAGGCAGGCCAGCCCAAACTCCACCAGCATCCCCAGCCCGGTAGCCTTCAACGCCGCCCAGCTGGTGGTTGTTGCCGTGCCAAGATCCCGGGTGCGGAGCAGTTCGCTGAGCAACAGGCCGGCGGCGAAGCCGACAAACAAGCCCACCACAGGAATGACAAACATGCCCGCGACACCGGCCACGAGCCCGATGACCACACTCCTGCTGGGGATCCGGTGTTCCCTGAGCTTCCGGCCGGTCAACACGGCGCTTGCCGCCATCCCGGCCAGCACAAAGACCACCCCCACGCCGAAAACCACCCAGCCCGCGGCTCCGGCCCCACCCCAGATTGCCCACGCCAGGAGGCTCAGTCCGATCAGGATGCTGCCAGGGAGGACCGGGATGATGGTGCCGGCCACGCCCACCAGGATCGCCAGGCCGCACAGGATGGTCACCACGGTTTCGGAATTCATGTTCCTCAGTTTAGGGCGGCAAAAGGGGCACACGCCGCCGGCGTGTGCCCCTCCTGGTTACAGGCTAGCTTTCGTAGCCGCCGTCGCCGTACCAGACAGAGTAGTGCGAAACACCCTTGCCCGATGTGGTGGTCACGGTCACTGTTTCCCGGCCCGGGTCAAACGTGAAGTACTCCACTGTGGTGCCCGACTTGAGGCAAACCTGGGTGATCAGTTGGCCCTCGGGAGCCTCAAGCGTGATGCTCGCGCCCTCCGAATTGACATCGATCTTGCCGGAGTCCCCTGCAGGACACAGATTTGGGACGGCCTGGGCGGGCATGGCCCCGCCCAGCAACACCAATGCTGCCACCGAACCCGCAGCTAGTAGTTTCTTCATGTCCATTCTCCTTCTCGCGTTATCTATGAGAACGGCCCCGTACCTTGCCCCAGCGCTATAGTCAGGGTCCGGTTAAGCCGGGCTACGGGCTCTTCACAGTCGCGATCCGAGGGATCCGGATCATGGGTTGTGAATTTCTACTCCATTTCGTCCACTGCCCAGCAGCAACAAACCGCACCCCCAAAAGCGGTGGGCGAAAGCCTGTTTGCTGGTCCAAGGCTAGACAAAATCACACCTCGCACGCCCGAGTAATTAGTACTCGACTTGTGAGTACACGAATACTTGTTCCGATACGCGTCAACTTGAGTCGCTTACTTGTCTTTGCACTTAACTTAACGCGAAACGGCGGTACCTCCCAGGCATGGGAGGTACCGCCGTCGGGCGTTGATGCAGCTTCCTGCTGCGGAGACTACTCCGCTTCCACGGCCGCAGCGACGGCGGCCGTCACTGCCGGTGCTACGCGCGGGTCCAGCGGGCTGGGCACGATGTAGTCAGCGGACAGCTCGGCTTCCGCCAGTTCCGCGATGGCGCGCGCGGCGGCGAGCTTCATGGCGGGCGTGATCCGGCGGGCGCGGGCGTCGAGCGCGCCGCGGAAGATCCCCGGGAATGCGAGCACGTTGTTGATCTGGTTGGGGAAATCGCTGCGACCGGTGGCCACCACTGCGGCATACTTGGCAGCTACCTCGGGCAGGACTTCGGGGTCCGGGTTGGAAAGGGCGAACACGATGGAGTTGGAGTTCATCAGCTTCAGGTGTTCCTCGTCCAGCTTCGAGGATGAGACACCAACGAACACGTCGGCGTTGAGCAGCGCGTCGCCTGGGCCGCCGGTGACGGCGCGGGGGTTGCTGCGCTGGGCCATCTGGGCCTTCTTGCTGGCAGGATCGGCGGCGATGTCTGCGCGGTCCTTGTTGAGGACACCCTTGGAGTCGAGCAGGACCACGTCCTGGATGCCGGCCGTGAGGAAGATTTCTGCGACGGCGATGCCGGCCGCACCTGCGCCGGAGACCACCACGCGGAGGCTTTCGAGTTTGCGGCCGGTCACCTTGGCTGCGTTGGTCAACGCGGCGAGGGCCACCACCGCGGTGCCGTGCTGGTCATCGTGCATCACCGGGCAGTCCAGCGCCTCGATGAGCTTTTCCTCCAGCTCGAAGCAGCGGGGTGCGGAGATGTCCTCGAGGTTGACGGCGCCGAAGCTGGGGCGCAGCCGGACCAGGGTCTCCACGATCTCGTCCACGTCGGTGGTGTTCAGGACCAGGGGGATGGAATCGACGTCGCCGAACGTCTTGAACAGCGCGGACTTGCCCTCCATGACCGGCAGGGAAGCGCTGGCGCCGATGTTGCCAAGGCCCAGCACCGCGGTGCCGTCGCTGACCACTACCACCAGGCGTTGGGCCCATGTCAGGGTCTTGGCGAGTTCCGGATTGTTGTGGATGGCGCGGCTTACTTCCGCCACGCCGGGCGTATAGGCGATCGAGAGGTCGCGCTTATTGGACAGCGGAACGGTGCTGGTGATCGAGAGCTTGCCGCCCTGGTGGGCGTCAAAGATCTCCGCTTCGGTCAGGGCCGTTGCTGCGGAATTGTCAGTGGGTGCGATTGCGTCAATGGACACGTCTTTGTCTCCTGGGGCTAGCCGTGGGCGCACGGCGCAGAAAGGCTCAAGCACATGGAGGCTCAAGATGGTGGATTCGGCGCTTCGCGGGCCCAGGGGTGGCGGGCCCGGGGTGAAGTCCTTGCAGGTGCGGGTTTCCAGCCACTCCGGTTCTGCAATGGTAAACAGGCTTAATGGGTGAAAAAGGCCGCCGGGCGCCCGTCTTGGGCTGAAAAATCGATTATTCGGAACGTTTTGTGAGCCGGATCACGCGAATAAGGCTGATTTAAGGGCCTAATGGTCTAGACCGGTTACGCCGATTTATGCACTGGGTAGTCCTCAGAGGAGGCCGGAACCAGCAGTGAGCACGCCTTTTTGAGGTCTTCCTCCGCCTCAAAGAGGGACAAACGCCGGTTCCGGACAGACTGGACCAGACCAGTGACCGTTAGCAACACAACCCTGGCTGTGATGTCGTTACTGGCGGCAGCGACGGCGTCCTGGCTCAGGGTGTCGATTTCCCGCAGCAGCACCGTGGTGTCCCGATCCTTGAGGTACACGCCACGGGCGAGGCACTGTTCCACCGCCGGCTGCATCACCCGCATGTGGAAGATCTCCATCACCACTCCGGACAGGGCACGCCCGCGGAAGCGGGCCGAAGCGCCGCGGGTCCCTGTTTGCAGTTCATCCAGCTGGTGGCGGTACAGGGCGAGCATCAGGTGGGTGGGTGACGGAAAATACCGGTAGAGCGTGCCGAGGGGAACGTCTGCCTTTGCCGCAACCTCGGACAGTTCCACCGAGTCCAGCCCTTTGCGGGCGAACCCTCCGGCTGCTTCCAGGATCCTGGCGTAACGCAGTTTCTGGCGTGGGGCAGTAGGCCTCGCGGCCATGGGCGGATGGTCTGAAATGGTCTGGGGCATCAGGATTCCGGGGTTGTGTTCTTATGGTGCAGCAGCAGGGAGCGTCCCCATTCCGTGCCGCCTGCAGTCCGGTTCAACTATACGGCACGTGTTTATGGCCCTATCAGTCCACGCTCTTGATTTTGACCACGAAAACAGCACCGAGCAGGCCGATCACGGCGGCCGTGATGAACAACGTAAGGTACCCGCCAAAATAGGTCACGGCGAGGAATGCGAGGGCAGGCGCGAACACCTGCGGAAGTGAGTTCGCGACATTGATGATGCCCATGTCCTTGCCCCTATCCGCGGCAAGGGGAAGGACCTGCGTCAGCAGGGCAAAGTCGACGGCAAGGTATGCGCCGAACCCGACACCCAGGATGCCGGCCCCAACGAGGGCGCCGTTCCAGACCGGGAAGAATGCCATTGTTAGTCCCGCGGCGGCAATGATGGCGGAGGACCCGATCACGAACGGCTTCCGCCGGCCAAGCCGGTCGCTCCACGGGCCTGCCACCACCGCAGTGATCATCACCATTACCGCGTAAATGCCAGTCAGGGTAAGGACCCCCAGGGCCGGGTCCTCATGCTTGAGGACGTCCCGGAGGAAAAAGAGCAGGTACACAATGGTCATCTGGTTGCAGACGTTGACCAGGAAGCGCGTGAGCCATGCCCAGGCGAAGTCCGGGTGGCGGACAGGGCTGATCCAGAAGCTTCGGACGAACTCACCGAGCCGGAACGGAACGCGCTCCGCTTTTGGCAAGGGCGGGTCGTTGCGGTGGAACAGGTACGGCAGGATGGACACGATCAACGCTGCGGCGCATAGGGCGTACCCCACCATGTAGTTGCCGCTGACGACGGCGCCAAAAACCGCGCCGATCAGGATTCCCACCGTCTGGCCCATGGCAGCCAGCCCGCCCACGCCGCCGCGCTGAAGCACGGGAACCCGGTCCGGGACAGCAGCGGTGATGGCAGCGTAAGCCGCATTGGCTCCCAACTGCACCAGGCACCAGAACAGCACCATCAAGGCCACTGTGACGGCGCCCGACAGGGCAAGGAGCGCCGCGGTGGCTAGAATCGCGCCCGCCAGGACCCAGGGCGACCGGCGGCCGAAGCGCGAGGTGGTGCGGTCTGACAACGCCCCAAACAAAGGATTGGCCACCAGGGATACGGCAGCACCACAACCGGTCACGAGCGACAAAATGGCTTCTTTGTTGGCCTCGTCGATGCCGATGGCCTGCTGTCCGATAAAGACGTTGATCGGCCCAAAGAAGGCGGCGTTAATACCAACGTTGACCAGCACCAACCCGGTGACCCAGCGGGCGGTGACTTTCGTAGTCGGCTCGGCGAGGGCCGCCGTCGTGCCGTCCGCTGCAGCGCCGGGATCCGGCGGTGCGGGTGTGTTGGACAGGCTCATGGCTGGTTCCCCCTGGAACGGTTGGTGATTCTGAAAATCAGACTATCGTGGGCATCATCGTCCCGCTTGTCATACGGCACAACTGCCTTTCAGGGACTGCCGGAAACCCCAGGAGAACGCATGACGTCAGCTGCAGGAAACCCCTCCACCCAGGCCATCAACACGGCCGATCTCTACGATGAACGAGGGGAGGAGCTTGCCTCGGTGTCTCTCCAGTTCCAGTCGCTCGGGGGCCGGTCACATTTCAGCGGCCAGGCGCGGACCATCCGCTGCTTCCAGGACAACGCCCTGGTGAAGGCCACACTGGCCACCCCCGGACACGGCCATGTATTGGTGGTAGACGGCGGCGGCTCGCTGGCCACCGCCCTGATGGGGGACATGATCGCCGAAAGCGCCGTGGCGAACGGTTGGGCCGGCGTCGTGATTAACGGTGCCATCCGCGACCGGGAGGCGATCGCCCGGCTGGACCTGGGCGTCAAGGCGCTGGGCAGCAACCCGCGCAAGAGTGCCAAGGACGGAGCCGGCGAGGTTGATGTGGACGTTGTGCTCGATGGCGTGAGCATCCGGACCGGGGCCATGATCTGGTGCGATCCGGACGGCATCCTCGTGGAGCGCTGACCCCGCCCGGCAAGGGGCCGCAAAAGAAATCCATGGCTCAGGGAATGAAACGGGACGTAACATAGTTACCGAAAGCAACTATCAAGCGTGATCCCTTTTCTTCCCTGGAGCAGTTATGTCCAAAACAACCGCTGTGCGCGCCGCCGGCGAAACCCTGACGCAGCGTCAGATCGTCACCGTGATGGTGGGACTCATGCTGGGCATGTTCCTGGCATCCCTGGACCAGACCATTGTGTCCACCTCCATCTACACCATCGCCAACGACCTGGACGGGCTCTCCCTGCAGGCGTGGGCCACTACCGCGTACCTCATCACCTCCACCGTGAGCACGCCGCTCTATGGAAAGCTGAGCGACATCTTTGGCCGTCGCCCGCTGTACCTGATCGCCATCGTGATCTTCCTGGCTGGCTCGTTGTATGCCGGCTCAGTGCACTCGATGACAGAATTGGCCATCGCCCGCGGCGTCCAAGGCCTGGGTGCGGGCGGCCTGCTGGCCCTCGCGCTGACCATCATCGGCGATATCGTGTCCCTGAAGGACCGGGCCAAATACCAGGGCTACTTTATGTCGGTGTTCGGCATCTCCTCGGTCCTGGGCCCCGTGGTGGGCGGCGCGTTCGCTGGATCAGCCAACATCCTGGGCTTTGACGGCTGGCGCTGGGTGTTCTTCATCAACCTGCCCATCGGCCTGGCCGCGCTGACCGTGGTGTTCCTGTTCCTGCACCTGCCGGCCAAGCACGTGAAACAGAAGATCGACTACTTCGGCGCTGCCGCCATCACCCTGGCAATCGTCCCGCTGCTGCTGGTAGCGGAACAGGGCCGCAGCTGGGGCTGGGCGTCCATGAACTCCTTCCTCTGCTACGGGCTGGGTGTTGTAGGCATCGCTTGGTTCCTGCTCGCCGAAAAACGGGCCGGCGACTACGCACTGATCCCGTTGCGGCTCTTCCGGAACGCCACGTTCGGCTTGTCCTCGCTGCTGAACTTCATCATCGGCATTGGCATGTTCGGTGCCATCGCCATGCTGCCGATGTACCTGCAACTGGTGAAGGGCCTCACCCCCACTGAAGCCGGCCTGATGATGATCACCTTCACCCTTGGCATCCTGACCGGTTCCATCACCGCCGGCCGCACCATCTCGGCCTCTGGCACGTACCGGATCTTCCCCATCACGGGCACCGCCATCCTTACCGCCGCTGCACTGGTCATGGGACTGTCCCTCGGTGTGGACACAGGCCTCTGGGTTCCCGGCGTGATTGCCGTGTTCTTCGGCATGGGGCTGGGTTTTTGCATGCAGCCGCTCACCTTGGCCATGCAGGTGTCCGTGCCGCCGAAGGACATGGGTGTGGGCACGTCCTCCGCCGCCTTCTTCCGGTCCATGGGCGGCGCGGTGGGAACGGCCGTGTTCATCTCCATGCTGTTCAGCGTCGCGGCGGGCCGGATCGCGGACGGCATGAAATCCGCGATGGAAAGCGCCGACTTCCAGGCCGTTCTCAAGGACCCGGCCGTTGCGGCGGATCCGGCTAACGCCAAGCTCTACGAGTTCTTCCAGAACGGCGCGTCCAACGAGTCCCTCAACGACACCAGCTGGCTGCATTCCGCCAACAGTGTGCTCACCCGGCCCATCACGGAGGGCTTCGCCTACGCGATCGACACCGTGATGCTCACCGCCGCGGTGCTCACGGGCATCGCGTTCCTCATCAGCTTCGCACTGCCGAACAAGAAGCTGACCGACCCGAAGGCCGCCCCTCGGGAAGACGCAGTTGCGGTGGCGGCTCACTAAGGCGGCCCGGGCCGCAAAACTGATGACGACGACGGCGCCGCGGGCCCGCCGTCGTCGTCTGTCTGTCTGGGAGGGTGATAGTCCCAAGTGGAACCGCGGGCGGTGACGTGCCACACTGTTTAGCGCGTGTGCGCCGGCCGTCTGGGCCGGTACCGCAGCCGACGACGTCCGCACCGCATCCATCCAACCCCCAAACCCAGGGAGCACCATGCCCACCGCCACGGAGCAGACAACCGCCAAAATCCCCCAGCGGGTGATCTGGCTGGCACTCGCGGGCGCGGTAGGTGGCTTCCTGTTTGGTTTCGACTCCTCCGTGGTGAACGGCGCAGTCGATGCCATCAAGGACGAGTTCGCGCTCTCGGAGGCCGTCACCGGCTTCGCCGTGGCCATCGCCCTGCTGGGCTGCGCCGCCGGCGCCTTCCTCGCCGGCAAGGTGGCCGACCGCTACGGCCGCATTCCGGCCATGAAGCTCGGCGCCCTGCTGTTCCTGGTCAGTGCCGTCGGCACCGGCTTTGCGTTCGGTGTCTGGGACCTGATCTTCTGGCGCCTCGTGGGCGGCCTGGGAATCGGCCTGGCCTCGGTCATCGCGCCGGCCTACATTTCGGAGATTTCGCCACGGCAGGTCCGCGGGCGGCTGGCATCGCTGCAGCAGCTGGCCATCACCACCGGTATCTTCGCCGCACTCCTTTCGGATGCCCTCTTCGCCACCAGCGCCGGAGGCGCGGACCAGGCGTACTGGCTGGGCATCGAGGCGTGGCGCTGGATGTTCCTTGCCGCAGCCGTTCCGGCGGTAGTCTACGGCTGGATCGCTTACACCCTGCCGGAATCCCCGCGGTTCCTGGTGTTCCAGGGCAAGGAAGACGAAGCCCGTGAGGTGTTCGACTCCATCGCCCCGGACGAGGACACTGACCGGCACATCCGCGAGATCCAGGACGCGATCGAAGAGGACAAACTGGCCGGCCAGAAAGGCTCCCTCCGAGGCAAAACCTTCGGGCTGCAGGCCGTCGTCTGGATTGGCATCATCCTCTCCGTCCTGCAGCAGTTCGTGGGCATCAACGTGATCTTCTACTACTCCACCACCCTGTGGAAGGCTGTCGGATTCCAGGAGAAGGACTCGCTCACCATCTCCGTTGCCACCTCGGTCACCAATATCCTGGTGACTCTCATCGCCATCGCCCTGGTGGACCGGATCGGCCGACGCCCCATCCTGCTGGCCGGATCCATCGGCATGGCGGTCTCGCTGGGCACGATGGCCGTGGCATTCTCCACCGCCGTGGGCTCAGGTTCGGACATCTCCCTGCCGGGCGCCTGGGGCCCGGTAGCCCTGGTGGCCGCCAACATCTTTGTGGTCAGCTTTGGCGCGTCCTGGGGCCCGCTGGTCTGGGTGCTCCTCGGCGAGATCTTCCCATCCCGGATCCGCGCCCGTGCCCTGGGCCTCGCCGCCGCCGCACAGTGGGTGGCCAACTTCGCCATCACGCTCAGCTTTCCCGTCATGGCCGCCGGCTCGCTGCCGCTGACGTATGCCATGTACGCGCTCTTCGCTGCGGCGTCCTTCTTCTTTGTGATGTTCAAAGTGCCGGAGACCAACGGCATGTCCCTGGAACAGGCCGAGACACTGTTTGTACGCAAGGGCGCCGCCGCTTAGCACCCCTCGCGTGGCCCAACTAAGTAGCAGCACATGTCGTTTTGAGCCCTCAAAAGAGCATCTGCTGCTACCTAGTTGGGGAATTCAGAGGGTCAGCTTCATGCCCTCATGGCTGGCGTCGAACCCCAGCCGCTCGTAGAACCGGTGGGCGGCCGTACGGGACTTGTGAGTAGTTAGCTGCATCATCGAACAGCCACGGCGCCGGGACTCCTCGATCGCCCACTGCACCATGAGGTTGCCGATGCCCTGCCCCCTGAGGCTGCCCGCAACGCGCACACCCTCGATCTGTGAGCGCCAGGACCCCTGCCGCGAAATACCAGGGAGGAAGCTCAGCTGGAAGGTGGCAACCACGGGCCCCTCCTCGGACCCGGGCGGCAACAGGTCACCAACAGCCAGAAGGTGGGACCGGTCGGCGTCGATCGCTTCAAAGGCCTGCTCGTAAGGGGCCATGTCCTCGGCCCGTTCGCGGCCGGCACCGAGGGAATCATCGGCAAGCAGCGCCACAATGGCGGGCAGGTCGGCGGGCAAGGCATGGCGGAGGCGGAAGGTCCCGCCGTCGACGTCGGCAGTCAACAAAGGGGGCAGGGCGGCTGGGTTCCGGGTCACCTCACCAGCATTCCACAGCCCTGCGGGCGTGCGTGTACGGTCGAAAAACCGATTTTGTAACCGCCATCACCCATGCGGCGGACCACTCGAAGGATTTTGCCCATGCCTGATCAGAGCGTCAGGGCCGGGAGACAACAAGGAACGACGCCGGCACTCGAGGTGGGTGCCGGCGTCGTGTGTGTTGAGAGAGGGTCTAGGCCGGGGCCTTGGCACCTTCCGCCTGGCGTTCCTCCACCAGGGTGGACACGGCCTCGAACAAAGGATGCTCCGGCGCCAGCCCGGTGATCCGGGCAGTGGCGTCGGCCGGTGATGCGGAAGCCAATATCTCCGCGAGCTCGGTGGCCTCGGCGTCGGCGGGGTCGTTGAAGCGCAGGGCTGCGGCGATCGCACCCAGGAGCGCTTCGGGCACGATCCCGCGTTCCGCCAGCTCCGCGGCCGGGCCGATGAACCGCTCGTGCCGGCTGAGTTTCCGCAGCGGGGCGCGGCCCACCCGGTTCACGGTGTCCGGCAGGTGCGGGTTGGAGAACCTGACCAGGATCTTCTGGACGTAGGCCTCCTGCTCGTCGTTGCTGAACCCATGCTTGGCAACCAGGAGCTGCTTGGTTTCCTCCAGGACCGCGCGGACATCCTCGGCAACGTCCTGGTCGGCCATGGCTTCGGAAATCTTCTCCAGCCCGGCCTCAAAACCGAAGTACGCCGCGGAAGTGTGCCCCGTGTTCACGGTGAAGAGCTTCCGTTCGATGTACGGTGCGAGCTCGTCCACAAAAGTGGCCCCAGGAATCACCGGCGGTACGCCACCAAACGGCGTCCGGTCGATGACCCATTCGTAGAACGTCTCCACCGTGACATCCAGCCCCTGTCCGGGCTCCTGGTTGGGCACGATCCGGTCCACTGCTGTGTTTGCGAACACTGCCGCGGAGTCAAGTGAACCGGCGGCTTCGTCCCAGAGCCCGGCGACTTCGCCGCGCAGGATGTCCGTGGCGTTGATGGCGTTCTCGCAGGCCATGACCTGCAGGGGCGCCAGTCCGGCCTCCCGCGCCGCGATGCCCCGGGTGATGGCGGGGGCCACGAACTTCAGGATGTGCGGACCGACGGCGGTGGTGACGATGTCCGCCGTCGCGATTTCCCGCACCAGCTCCGCATCGTGCGTGCCGGAGTTCAGCGCCCGGAAGTTGTCGACCGTCCGGACGGTGGGGTTCTCCCCCACCTCGTGGACGTTGTAGCTGTCAGCTGCCGCCAGCTGGTTGATGAGGTCCTCGGCGACGTCCGCGAACACCACCTCATACCCGGCCTGGTGCAGCAGCAGCCCGACAAAGCCACGGCCGATGTTTCCCGCCCCGAAATGTACTGCCTTCACTATGCGTTGACCTTTCCGAACAGCTCCAGCACTTCGTCCACCGATGTGGCGGCCTCCAGCTGGGCAACCTGGGCCTTGTTGGTGAAGACCTTCGCGATGGAGGACAGGATGTGGAGGTGTTCGTTATTGATGCCGGCCACGCCCACGACGAACTTGACCTCCTTGCCGTTCCAGTCGATGCCCTCCGGATACCGGATCACGGACACAGCGGACTTCCTGATGTGGTCCTTCGCCGCGTTGGTGCCGTGCGGGATGGCCAGGTAGCTGCCCATATACGTGGACACTGACTCTTCACGCTCGTGCATCGCAGCGATGTAGCCCTCGTCCACGGCACCGCGGGCCAGCAGGAGCCGGCCGGCTTCATCGATCGCGGCATCGCGGGTAGTGGCGGTGCCGTTCAGGATGACGCTGTCCGCTACCAAAATCTCGGAAGGTACGACGGCGGCTGGTGCGGTTGTCCCCGCGTCACCGGGAGCCGTGCCACCCGGGGCTGAGTCCACCGGAGTATCCGCAGCGTGGGCGCCATGGCCGGCGGCAGCACCGGCGTCGGACGTATCCGGAGCGTTGCTCTTCTTGACCAGCTCAACAATTTCGTCGTAGCGCGGGCTGCTCATGAAGTTGTCCACGGAGTAATGGACGGCGCTGGAGGTTGCAGGCTTGGCCCGTTCCGTCAGGTCCTGGTGGGTGATCACCACATCGTAGGTGTCGCTCAGATTGGCGATGGCCGCGTTGGTGACCTTGACCTCCGGGAAGCCGGCGGCCTTGATCTTGTTTCGCAGCACCGACGCGCCCATGGCACTGGAGCCCATGCCGGCGTCGCACGCGAAGACGATGTTCCTGACCGGTCCGGCCAGGACAGCCGTCCCTACCCCGCCGCCGGCACCCGCGCCGGTCAGCGTGGAAGCGACGGAACTCTTCTTGCCCTTCATGGTTTCCATGCGGCTGGTGGCCTCGGTCAGGTCCGTTTCGTCGCTGTGCTTGGTGGTCTTCAGGATCACCGAGGCGACGACGAAGGAAACAGCCGTGGCGAGCAGGACTGCGAGGATCACGCCCAGGTAGCTGTCCCGGGCGGTCTGGGCCAGCACCGCGAGGATGGAGCCGGGAGCGGACGGCGCCACGAGGCCCGAGTTGGTGATGGACAGCGTGGCAATGCCCGTCATGCCGCCAGCGATCGCGGCCAGGATCAGCAGCGGGCGCATCAGGACGTACGGGAAGTAGATTTCGTGGATGCCGCCGAAGAAGTGGATGATGGCAGCGCCCGGGGCGGAGGCCTTCGCTGCACCGCGGCCGAAGAACATGTAGGCGAGCAGGATGCCGAAGCCGGGGCCCGGGTTGGCCTCAAGCAGGAACAGGATGGACTTGCCCTGCTCCAGGGACTGCTGGATGCCCAGAGGGGTAAGTACGCCGTGGTTGATGGCGTTGTTCAGGAACAGCACCTTGGCGGGCTCGATGAAGATGCTGGTCAGGGGCAGCAGGCCGTTGCTGACCAGGAACTGGACCACATTGCCGGCGGCCGTGCTGAAGGCCGTGACCAGTGGGGAGATCCCGTAGAAGCCCAGCATGGCCAGCAGGCCGCCCCAGATGCCGGCGGAGAAATTGTTCACCAGCATCTCGAAGCCAGGCCGGATCTTGCCGTCCCAGAGCGAGTCGATCTTCTTCATGGTCCAGCCGCCCAGGGGCCCCATGATCATGGCGCCAATGAACATCGGGATGCCGGCGCCGACGATGACGCCCATGGTGCCGATAGCACCCACCACGCCGCCGCGGACGTCGTAGACCATGCGGCCGCCGGTGTAGGCAATCAGGAGCGGCAGGAGGTAGGTGATCATGGGGCCGACCAGGCCAACATTCGCCACACCTTCGGCATTGGTACCAAAGCCGCCCAGTTGGGGAACGGGGATCCAGCCCTTTTCGATAAAGAGGGCGGTGATGAGGCCCCAGGCGATGAACGCCCCGATGTTGGGCATGATCATTCCGGACAGGAACGTCCCGAACTTTTGGACGCCAACGCGCACGCTGGTACGGGGTTTTGCAACTGTCTCTGTTGCCATGTGATTTCCTAACCGTGATTCCTGCTGCTCCGCAGGATGGTCCGATATTTCGACGACGGTACTGCCTGTGCAAAAGTGCTGTTGTGCGGCTTGGGACCGGCTAGCTGCTGGTCGAGATCCGGTGAAGCCACTCTAGGAAGAGTTTGAGTTCCGAGCTGGAGAGCTGGTCTGAGTGCGAGGCCTGAAGTGCGGCATTCAGGGCAATCGCTGCCACCACTACCGAGGACTTCCCGGAGTCATCCGGGCTGCCACCGGCAGACTGGTCCGCGGACACCGCAAAAATCATGGCGTCCCGCGTCATGGTGGACAATTCAAGGTTCCGTTCAGCGGCAGGCTCCGCAATCAGCATGAGGGTCACCCCTACGTTGGCGGCCAGGATGGATCTGGCTGCTTCCCGCGGCTGGACGTTCAGCTGGCCTGCCACCGCTGCTTTGTTCAGCATCTCCTCCATCAGGGCCTCGGCATCGGCAACGATGGCGGGACGGCTTTCAGGACGGATATTGCCGAACATCACCAAGTACAGTTCCGGCTGGTTGAGCCCGAACTGGACGTGGTTGTCCCACATCCGCCGGATGTCCTCCAGCGGGTGTCCGGACGGGGCGAAATCCCTTTCCCCCGCGACATATTCCTCAAATCCCGCGGCGACGACGGCGTCAAACAGACCTTCCTTGTCACCGAAGTGGTGATACAGAGTAGGTGCCGTAACCCCTGCCAGCTGTGTGATCTGGCGGGTGGAGACGGGTGCCCCCGCGGATTTTGCCAGCAATTCGGCCGCCGCACGCAGCAGCCGCATTTTGGGGGGAAGCTGGCCATCCAAACTCATAACCGCTACCCTATCACCTATAGCATTGCTATATGAACTGAATCACATACAATTTTTTCAGGCACGTTTCGCGCCACCTGACGTAGCAGTCACGGCGCCCCGGCATGGCGCCGGGAACCTTGGCGGGCCTGGCTACCGGCAGAGAATGAGGACCTTCAGTGCAGAACTTCCCAGGAGTTGGCGTCAGCCCAGGCCGCATCATCGGCACCGTCCGGCAGATGCCCAAACCGATCAGCGAACCGCCTGCAGGCGAACAGCTGGCCGCCGGTGTCACGCCTGAGGATGCAACCGCAGCACTCAAGGCAGCCTCGCAGGCCGTCCACGACGAACTCAAGGCCCGTGCCGCCCACGCCACCGGGGACGGCAAGGCTGTCCTGGAGGCCACGGCACTGATGGCCAAGGACACCATGCTGATCAAGGGCGCGGCCAAGCTTGTTGCCCGCGGCCTCTCGAGCGAACGCGCCATCTGGGAATCCGGTTCCTCGGTCTCGGAAATGCTGCACAACCTGGGCGGGTACATGGCCGAACGCGCTACGGACGTCCTGGACGTCCGCGCCCGGATCGTTGCCGAACTTCGCGGCGTTCCTGCGCCCGGCATCCCCAGCTCCAGCACGCCGTTTGTGCTCGTGGCGGAGGACCTGGCACCGGCCGACACCGCGACCCTTGACCCGAACAAGGTCCTGGCCCTCGTGACGGCAGGCGGCGGACCGCAGTCCCACACCGCCATCATTGCCCGTTCGCTTGGCCTGCCGGCGGTGGTGGCTGCTGTGGGAGTAGACGAGCTCGCGGATGGCACGGAAGTCTATGTTGACGGCGCCGCAGGCAGCATCACCGTAGATCCTGACGACTCGCTGCGTGCCGCGGCGGATGCGTGGGCGGCCACGGCTTCCCTGCTGGCTGAGTTCAGCGGCACGGGCACGACGGCGGATGGCCACCTGGTGCCGCTGCTCGCCAACGTGGGCGGCGGCAAGGACGCCGAGGCGGCCGCCAAGCTCGGCGCCCAGGGCGTGGGCCTGTTCCGCACCGAATTCTGCTTCCTGGAACGCGACTCCGAGCCCACCGTCGAGGAACAGGCCGCAGCCTACAAGAGCGTCTTTGATGCCTTCCCGGGGAAGAAGGTGGTGCTTCGTACGCTCGACGCCGGCGCTGACAAGCCCCTTCCGTTCCTGACCGACTCCACGGAACCCAACCCGGCCCTGGGGGTCCGCGGCTATCGCACGGACTTCACTACGCCCGGTGTCCTCGACCGCCAGCTGGAAGCCATTGCCCTGGCTGAGAAGCAATCCGAAGCGGACGTGTGGGTCATGGCTCCAATGATTTCGACGGCGGAAGAAGCGGCCCGCTTCGCTTCAATGTGCGCCGACGCCGGCATCCGGACGCCCGGGGTCATGGTGGAAGTTCCTTCCGCCGCCCTCACTGCCGAAGCGATCCTGCGCGAGGTGGGCTTCGCGAGCCTGGGCACGAACGACCTCACCCAGTACGCCATGGCCGCGGACCGCCAGCTGGGCCCGCTCGCCAACCTGAATACGCCCTGGCAGCCCGCAGTCCTCCGCCTGGTGGGGCTGACGGTGGAAGGCTCCCGCGCCGAAGGCAATAACAAACCTGTGGGTGTCTGCGGTGAGGCCGCAGCCGACCCCGCCCTCGCCGTCGTTCTTACCGGCCTGGGTGTGGCCACGCTGTCCATGACTGCGCGCTCCCTGGCCGCCGTCGCAGCGGTCCTGAAGACCGTGACGCTCGCCGAGGCCCAGGAGCTCGCCAAGCTCGCGCTGTCCGCACCCAGTGCCACCGAAGCCCGGGCCTGGGTCCGCGAAAAGCTGCCCGTCCTCGACGAACTTGGGCTCTAGCGCCGGTGCCCGCGCGAACTTTCAACTACCAGGAGGAATAAAAATGCCCGAACGCATCGCCACCATTGCCAGCCGCTCAGGCCTGCACGCCCGTCCGGCCGCTCTCTTTGCCGAGGCCGCCGGCGACGTCGGAGTGGAGGTCACCATCGCCATGCAGGGTGAGCCGGCGGATGAGGCGCTGGACGCTTCCAGCATCCTGTCGCTGATGACGCTCGGTGCGGCCAAGGGCGACGTCGTGGTGCTCCGGGCCGAAGGTGACGGGGCGGATGCCGCACTCGATTCCTTGGTCAAGCTCCTGGAAACGGATCTCGACGCCGAGTAGTGCTCAGGCGGTAACACCGAATCCGTCGACTGCCCGGACCCAGCTGCTGATCGCGGCGGCCGTGGCTCCCGGCGCCGTGTGCTGAAGGACGTGCCCCACCCCGGGTATCTCCGCCAGGCTGCCTTGTGGCGCCTGGGCGGCGAGCCGTTCGCACCACCCGCGCCGGGCCACGGGGTCTTTCGCTCCGCGCATCACCAGCACAGGCTGGCTGACACCCTGGATCCTGGATTCGAGCGGATAGTCCATCATCACAGGCAGCTGTGTGAGGTACCAGCGCAGGCCGGTCCGGAAGTAGTCCCCAAAGACAATGACATTCGAGGACACGGATTCGCCGAACACCGCATCACGTGTGAGGGCCAACGCCTGGAGCGGCACCGATTTCCTGGTGCTGTCCACCACCGGGCCCATCAGCACCAGGCCAGCGACCAGTCCGGGGTCCTGGAGGGCAAGCTCCACCGCGTATTGCGTGCCCATGGAGTGGCCTACCAGCATGCAGGACCGGACCCCGGCGCCAGCCAGCACACTGCTGACAAACGCAGCATATTCCCCCACGGGCACCTGGCGGCCGGGCCTGGGCGCGGCGCCGAAGCCGGGGAGGTCCAAGGTGTAGACATCAGCCACCAGGGCCAGCTCATGGTGTAGACGTGCAAAGTAGCGGTGGGAAACACCGATGCCGTGCAGCAGCACGTAGGTGGGCCTGTTCCCGCTTCCATTTTCGGCGGCGGGTCCGCTGGCGTGTCGCGTTGCCGAAGCGTACAGCCGTCCGGTGAGGCCGCCCGACGTGACCTCCCGGCCATCACCTAGTTTCATCAGGCGAGCATACCGCCACCGGGTCCGCAGCAGCGGGTTAGGCTGTTGCCCATGGCATTGATAGCTCCCCGGATGACCGCCGGCCTCCCGGTCGAGGACGCTGAGAATCTGCAACGGGCACTGGCGGGAAGCCACGACATCACAGTCTTTGTGGACGGCACGGTCCACCGACTTCCGCCCCAGGCGCGGGACGCCGTCGTTGACCTTCTCAGCCGCTTTAGCCGGGGTGAGGCAGTGGCCGTCAGCAGCGTGGAGGAAATGCTTACCACCTCCCAGGCGGCGGAACTGGCCGGCATCTCCCACACGTATTTGCGCAATATGACCGATCGCGGCGAAATACCTGTGGAATACCGGGGCACGCACCGCAGGATCCGGCGGGCGGCCATCGTAGCCTGGCTGGAAGAACAGAAGAAGACGGACCAGGCGAAGCGGCAGGCCACCGAAAATGACGGCCCGCGCGCCCCAGAATGACGGAGTGATAAGGATCAAGCAACGATCTTGGCGAGCCCTTAAAAGAGGCTGACTGCCGGGGTTAGGCTTGATTTGTGGCGAATTTCAGAGGGTTGCACGTGGTGGCGGGCATTGCCGCCATGCTGGTTGCTGCCATGCTGGGATCCGCCATGAGGCTGAACAACACTGCGGTGGTGATGTCCAGTTGCGTAGTTTTCGTCGCCGTGGCCATGTGGGCTGACAGCGCAATCTCCAAGCGCCGCCGCGCAGCAATGGGAATTCAAGAAACCCTGACCCTGCAGCAGGCAGCTTCCCTGGACCAGGCAACGTCCCTGGAGTCCGGCCGTGAAGCTGCTCCTGCCACCCGCCAGGACATTCCGCAGCGCGCCGTCCAGGACCAATCGATGGCACCTGACGAACCCTCCAAACACGAAGGTAACGCCGCCTAAATCCTGGGCCGGGCCGCCCACCGGCGCATCTTCAGGGCAGCATGCAATTCCAGCCTGGGCAGGCCCTTGAGCGGGTCCACCCCGAGCAGGGCGCGGATACGGCCCAGCCGGTTGTAGATGCTGCTGCGGTGCAAATGGAGTTTATCGGCCACGTCCTGCACTGCTCCGTCGTTGTCGTACAGCAGCTCCAGGACAGGGATCAGTTCACCGTTTCGGTCGTGGTCCTCCAGCATTCGAAAGTAGACCGACCCGGAATCCGTCCAGGCGCCCGCCCCGCCGCCGGCCGATGCCAGCAGCTGGTAGACCCCGGTGGCCCGGCAGTCCACCAGCTCACCCAGCTGCGGATCCACCGCTGCTGCCTGCGCGGCCAGCTTGGATTGCCGGTACGCCTCTGCGAAATCCCTCGGCCGGGCGAATCCCTCGCTGATTCCAAGGATGATGCGGTGCACGGGGCGGCCGGACCGCTTGGCCAGTTCCAGCTGATAGTGGACCAGTACCTGGGCATGGTTGGCGCGGCCCGTGGACTCCTTGAACAGCACCACGGAATGCGTTTCGGTGCCCGCGCTGAACAGGGCCACGTCCACCCCGATGGTTGCCTGAAGTGCCGCCGACCGGTGGATCAGGGTGGACGCGATGGGGTCCGGCCCTCCGGCCCAGCCGTCGGAGTCAAGGACCGTGACCATCTGCCACGGCCCCTTGCCCTGAATCTCCTTCCATCCCGCAACAGCCGCCACAGCGTTCGCCTCACCGGAACAGGCAGCCAGGAATTCGCGTTCGCGGCCGCGGCGGAACTCGGATTCAGCCGTGTTCGAATCCAGCAACAGGCCGGAGAGCATCTCGATTTCGTGGTTCACTTCCGGCAGCTGGGTGAGGATCGCCGTCGGGTTTTCATCCTCCGAGTCCTGCTGGACCCATAAGTAGCCCACCCGGAAACCGCGCACCATCAACGGCACGCAGACCCGGCCCAGCATGCCCAGCTCTGGGTTGGCGGGGATCACAACGGGGCGGACCGCCGTCGAAATACCGTGCGAAAGCTGCCAGGCGCTGACGTCCACGGGGACGCGTTTGCTCAGCAGGAAGTTGACCCGGACGCGGTCGGCGTGGGACTGGTTGGAGCTGTACGCGAGCAGCAGCCCGTCCAGGTCCTCCAACGAAAGCCCCCGCCCGAGCTTCTGCGCGATGCGCTCCACGAGCTGTTCGACATCCTGCTGCTGCATGGGCCAACAGTACTGCCGGGACGGGTGTTGCCGCGAACGGACACGAGGCGACACCTGACGCTTGCACGCTGGACAAATGTCGAGCCGTGTTTTCAAAAATCCGCGGAGTGGCGGGGCTGCCACAGTGCCGTCTCGCCGTATTCGTGTCACCTGCCTCACAACCGGATTTATTCTGGAATCAACAACTTCCCCCGCAATGCAAGGGCCTTCGGGCCCTGAAAATGGAGCCCACAATGATCATCGGTGTCCCCAAAGAGATCAAGAACAACGAATTCCGCGTGGCCATCACAGCGGCTGGCGTCAACGAATTCCGTACGCACGGGCACACGGTGCTGGTGGAGCGCGGTGCAGGCGTTGGCTCCGGCATCACCGATGAGGAATACGCCATCGCCGGGGCCGAAATCGTAGCCTCCGCCGACGACGTCTGGGCCCGCGCCGACATGGTCATGAAGGTCAAGGAACCCATCGCCGCGGAATACCACCGCTTCCGCAAGGGCCTGATCCTCTTTACGTACCTCCACCTCGCCGCAGAGCCCGAACTGACCCGGGAGCTGATCAACTCCGGCGTCACCGCCATCGCCTACGAAACCGTCCAGGAAGGCCGGACCCTGCCGCTGCTGGCCCCGATGTCCGAGGTCGCCGGCCGGCTCTCCGTGCAGGTGGGCGCAACGTCGCTGATGGCACCGGCAGGCGGCAAAGGCGTGCTCCTGGGCGGTGTCCCGGGTGTCCGTCCCGCCAAGGTGGTTGTGCTCGGCGCCGGCGTTGCCGGAACCAACGCAGCAGCCATGGCCTTGGGCCTGGGCGCTGACGTCACCATCCTGGACATCAACATCAACCGGCTCCGCGAGCTTGACGCCCAGTACCAGGGCCGCCTGAAGACCGTGGCGTCCAACAAGTACGAGATCGAAAAGTCCGTGGTCGACGCCGACCTCGTCATCGGATCCGTCCTGATCCCCGGTGCCAAGGCACCCAAGCTGGTCAGCAACGAACTCGTCGCCCGGATGAAGCCCGGCTCCGTACTTGTGGACATCGCCGTGGACCAGGGCGGATGCTTCGAGGACACCCACCCCACCACGCACCAGGAACCCACGTACAAGGTCCACAACACGATCTTCTACTGCGTGGCCAACATGCCCGGCGCCGTCCCGAACACGTCCACGTATGCACTGACCAACGTCACCCTCCGGTACGCCGTGGCACTGGCCAACCTGGGCGTCAAGGCCGCCTTCGACCGCGACCCCGCCCTCGCCGCCGGCCTCAACATCGCCGCCGGCCACGTGGCGCACCACTCCGTGTCAGAAGCCCACAACCTGCCCCTCGTGGCGGACTGGCACGAACTGGTCTCCGCGTAACCTCATCGACTGCTCCGTAGCCGCCCTTTTGGACCCCCAGAACGGCAGTTACGGAGCAGTCGATTGCCCTTAAGCCAGTTCGCGTGCTTTTTCTATTAGTTTGAGGACCTCTACCGGGCCGGTGGGGTCTACTGGGAGGGGGCGGGCTGAGGCTGTGCCGCCGTCGAGGATCTTGTCCGCGAGGATCCTGTAGAACTCGGGGTAGGCGCCGCGTTCGGTGGGCAGCGCTTCCAGGTGTCCGTCGCGGCCCAGGACGCCGGCCCATTCCGGCGCCTCCAGCCCGAACTCCTCGTCCAGCGGGCTGCCGCCGGCCACGATATACGGTTCCTGTGGATCGACCCCGTGCTTGGTGAATGCTCCCGAGGATCCGAGGATGCGGAACCGTGGGCCCTGCTGCGCGCAAAGCATGTTCATCCTCAGGTGGCTGGTCACCCCGGATCCGTGATTGAGGACAAGGAAGACGTCATCGTCCACTTTCTCGTGCGGCCGCCGCGCATGCAGCTCCGCGTGGGCCACCGTGGCCGGGCCGAACAGCAGGAGGGCCTGGTCGATGAGATGCGTGCCGAGGTCAAAGAGCACACCGCCGCCATCGGCTGCCGTGGCGTTGGCCTTCCACGCTTTTGAGATGTCCGGGGACCAGCGTTCAAAGCTGGACTCGAAACGGGTCACACTTCCCAGCGCTTCGCCGGCCAGCAACTCGCGGACTGTGAGGAAATCCCCGTCCCAGCGCCGGTTCTGGAAGACCGTGAGAACCCGTCCCAGCCGCTCCGCCAAGGCGATCAGTTCCTGCCCTTCGGACGATCGGACAGCGAAAGGCTTGTCCACCACCACATCGAGTCCGGCTTCCAGGGCGGCCTTCGCCAGCGGAAAGTGCGTGGCGGGAGGCGTCCCCAGCACCACCAGGTCAAGGTTCCCGGCCAGCGCAAGCACAGCGTCGCCGTCGGGCACTGTTTTGACGCCTGGATACCGCTCGACTGCGGCAGCCTGCCGCCCGGCGTCGGATGTTGCAACGATGTCCAGCGAGTAGCGGCGGTCCGCCGCGATCAGCGGCGCGTGGAAGACGCTCCCTGACAGTCCAAAGCCGACGACGGCGGTGCGGATGGTGCGTTCATCAACAGTTCCGGTCATAGGGCTACGCTACCCGCACGCTCTCTCACTTCCCGTGTGTTAAACCCAAGCGCTCCCTCACTTCCAGCCGGGCGACCGACCGGAAGTGAGAGAGCGTTGGAGGGGATGTTACTTCTTTTCCCAGCCCAGCGTGGTCCAGTCCGGGACCTGCGACAGGCTCTGGAACAGGGACGGGCCGTAGTTGGCCAAGCCCTTACGGACGAAGGAGATCTGCGGGCCGTTCATCACGACACCCATGGAGAAGTACTTCGCCATGTGCTCCTTCTCAACTTCCATTGCCGCCTTGTTGCGCTCGGCGTTGTCTTCGATGGAGGCGAGGTCGGCGATCTTCTTGTCCAGTTCAGCGTCGCCCAGGCCGTTCTCGTTGACCTTGGAGTCGTAGTACTGCTTGACCGCGTCCGTGGCGTCCGGGCCAACCGTGTAGCCGGAGACGCTCATATCGAAGTCTCGGCCACCAATGACCTTGCCGAAGTCGGCCGAGGCGCGCTGGTCGATGCCAACATCCATGCCGCCGGCCTGGAGCTGCTTCTGCAGGGTCTGCGTGAAGGCCAGGGTGGTGGGATCGTCACCGAAGTTGCTGATCTTGAAGGCAGCCGGCTTGCCCTCCTTCTCCATGATTCCGGCAGCGTTCGGGGCGTAGCCGGCGTCGGTCAGGACCTTCTTGGCAGCGTCCGGGCCGGTTTCCTTCACAGGGTAGTTGTCCTGGTAGTACTCGGAGAACGGCAGGAGCATCATGGAGCCGGAGCTGGGCTCTTCCCAGTTCAGGCCGTTGAAGCGGACCTTGCGGAGCGCTTCGCGGTCGACGGCGGCGAAGATGGCTTCGCGGACGGCGACGTCGGTGATCTTCTGGGCGTTGATGTTCATGCCGCCGGCGAAGAGGCGCTGGCCGCGGCGGACCTCGGAATTATTGGTGCCCTCCAGCTGCTTGTACAGGGCGATCGTGTTGGCCGACATGGCGTCGATTTCACCGTTCTTGAAGGCGGCGATCTGCGCGCTGGTTTCAAGCTGGCGGAAGACCACGCTGTCCAGGACCGGCTTGTTGCCCCACCATTTCTCGTTCGGAACGAGAGTCACGGTCTTGGCCGCGGCGTCGTACTGGTCCAGCTTGAAGGGGCCAGCCATCCATTCCGGGTGCATTTCGCCCACGAAGCCTTCGTTGAAGATTTCAGGGGTGTTGACGGCCGGGTGGATCAGGCCGAAGAACAGCGAGTCCAGCGGATAGACCGGCCGGCTGGTCTTGACGATGATCTCCTTGTCGCTGCTGCCGGCTTCGACGGATTCAATGAATTCGTAGGCCCCGGAGCTGACGATGTCGTAACCGGCATCCGGGCTCTTGAGGATGTTCCAGGTGTTCTTGAAGGCCTTGATGTCGATCGGCGTGCCGTCGTTGTACGTGGCCTTGTCGTTGACCTTGATGGTGACAGTCTGCTTGCCATCAACGACTTCGCTCTCCACCGACTCGCAGAAGTCCTTGTTCGGGGTTGCCTTGCCCACAAAGTTCAGTTTCCAGCAGCCGCCGATGCCGCCGCTGTTCACGGCCACCGGGTTGATGGGGATCTGCAGGGCGGAATTGTCAGAGCTGTTGCCGTTGTTGGAGAACCCGTTGAAGTCCGGCCCGATGCTCCCCAGCGGCAAGGTCACCTTACCGCCGGGCTCAAGATCCGCGGCAGGCTTCTCGTTGATGCTGATGAGCTTGGAGAGGTCGCTGCCAGCCTCCTGCCCCTTTGCCGTTTCCGGTCCCGTGGGTGTGCCACCGCCCCCGCAGGCCGTGAGCGCCAGAGCGGCAGCTACAGCCGCCGCTCCCCCAATCCTGGTCAGATTCTTCATGGTGTTCCCTTCATTGGTGCGAGTGGTGGTGCTTGTGATGGGTCGAAAAAATCTAGGGTGCATGGGGTTCCGCCGTTCCGTGGACCACCAGCATGTCCTCGTCCAGCTCACCGTCCGGGAAGAAGCAGGCGAACTGCTGGTCCGCCGGAGGCAGCCAGCCAGCCTCCAGCGCCTGTGCCGCGGCCGAAGCCGGAACAGCTTCAAGCGGCGGTTCGAGCGTGAGGCATTTCTCCTGCTTCGCCGCAGGAAGCGCCGCGAAGACGGGACAACGGGTTGCGAAGTTGCAGCCCTTGGGCGCATCGAGGGGCGAGGGGAGGTCGCCCTGGAGGATGATGCGCTCCCGGGTGCGCTCCAGCTGGGGATCCGGGACCGGAATGGCGGACAGCAGCGCCCGCGTGTACGGATGGCGGGGGTTGTCAAAGACGCGGTCCACCTCGCCGATCTCCACGATCTTGCCCAGGTACATCACGGCCACCCGGTTGGAGATGTGCCGGACCACGGAGAGGTCGTGGGCAACCATCAGGTAGCTGAGGCCCAACTCGGCGCGCAGCTGGTCCAGCAGGTTGATGACGCCGGCCTGGACGGACACGTCCAGAGCGGATACGGGCTCGTCAAGGACCACTAGTTTCGGGTTCACGGCCAGGGCGCGGGCGATGCCCACACGCTGCCGCTGGCCGCCGGAAAACTGGTTGGGGAACCGGTTGACGTGGTCGGGCTGCAGCCCCACCAGCTTCATCAGTTCCATGATCCGCTTCTTGATGGCCCGCTTGTCCAGGCCCGCGTTCTGCAGCGGTTCGGCCAGGACCTCATAGACCGTGAACCGCGGATCCAGGGCCCCGGTTGGATCCTGGAACACCATCTGCAGCTCGCGGCGCATGGCGCTCTTGGCCTTGCCGGTGGTGGCTTCCTTATTGCTGAGGCCGCCGATCACCACCTCGCCATCCTGGTCCTTGTGGAACTCCATGATTTCCAGGAGCGTGGTGGTTTTTCCGGAGCCGGACTCCCCGACGATGGAGAAACACTCGCCCTCGCGGATATCAAAGCTCAGGCCATCCACGGCCTTGACGGTGCCGATGCGCCGCTTCAGCAGGGCACCCTTGGTGAGCGGGAAGTGCTTGCGCACGTCCTTGAGTTCCAGCACCGTTGCCCGTTCCGCACGGGGAATGGCATCGAAGCGGGACACGGGCACCGGTGGTGCCGAGAAGATTTCCAGGACGTCGGTGTCCCCACCCAAGGCATCGGACTTGATGCAGGCAGCTTTGTGTCCGGCGTGGCCCGCAGCAGGGAGTAGTTCCGGTTCCCCGGCCCTGCAGGCATCTGTGACCAGCGGACACCGCGGGGCGAACGAGCAGCCGGTGGGCGTGTGGATGAGGTTGGGCGGGATGCCCTCGATGGGGACCAGCGACGTCTTCTCGGCCACGTCCACGCGCGGCACGGCCCCGAGGAGGCCCATGGTGTAAGGCATCCTCGGGTCGTAGTAGATGTCATCCACGTGCCCGGTCTCGACGGGCCGGCCGGCATACATCACCATGATGTCGTCGGCGATGCCCGCCACCACACCCAGATCGTGGGTGATCATCACGACGGCGGCACCCGTCTCCTCCTGCGCCGTATGAAGCACCTCCAGCACCTGGGCCTGGATGGTGACGTCCAGCGCCGTCGTCGGCTCATCCGCGATCAGCACCCGGGGGTTGTTGGCGATCGCGATGGCGATCATCACGCGCTGGCGCATGCCGCCGGAGAACTCGTGCGGGAAGGCTTTGAGCCTGTCCTTGGGGCTCGGGATCCCCACCATGGCCAAAAGTTCGACGGCGCGGGCTTCTTTGGCCTGTTTGCTCATCGTCGGGTTGTGGATGGTGAGGGCCTCGATGATCTGGGTGCCCACCGTAAAGACCGGAGTCAGGGAGGAGAGCGGATCCTGGAACACCATGGCGATGTCATTGCCGCGGTAGGCGCACATCGCCTTGTCGCTGAGGCCCAGCAGTTCCTTGCCCATCAGCCGCACGGACCCAGCGATTTGAGCCGTGGGAGGCAGGAGGCCCATGATGGCCAGCGACGTGACGGATTTACCGGAACCGGATTCGCCCACGATCCCCAGGGTCTTGCCCGGCATCAGGTCGAAGTCGACGCCCCGGACCGCGTGCACCACCCCGTTCTCGGAGTTGAACCGAACGTTCAGGTCCCGAACCGACAGGACAGCGTCCGACGGCGAATACAGGCCGGCGACTTGGAGGCGTTCGGCGGCGGATTGTGTGGGATCGGCCGGTTCGAGGTACGTTTCGCTGCTCATTTCGCCGGCTCCTTGACGCTGTTCTTCGCGCTGTCCTTGGGGGTCCTGTTCTTCGTGGCCTTGCCGACGGAACTGGAGCTGGGGTCGAAGGCGTCCCGCAGGCCGTCGTTCATCATGGCAAGGGAGCCTGTCAGCAGGAACATCACCGTCAGCGGGACCCAGAACATCCAGGGGAAGGTCTGGACTTGGGACGTGGCGCCACCGATCAATACTCCCAGGCTTACATCGGGGACCTTGATGCCGATGCCGATGAAGGAAAACGCAACTTCGGCCAGGATGGCACCTGTGACACCGCGGGTGATGTCCAGGACCAGCAAGGATCCGATGTTGGGAACCAGGTGGCGCCACACGATCCTGCGGGGCGGGACGCCCATGTATTGGGCGGCCTTGACGAAGTCCCGCTGCATCAGCGACATGGACAGGGACCGGATAAGCCGGGCGGTGCCCATCCAGCTGAAGACCAGGAGCACGATGATCAGGAGGAGCCAGCTGGGCAGGTTCTTTTTCAACCCGTCCCCTCCGCCGCTCGTGGCCACAGCCACCACCAGCAGGGCAGGCATCATGATGAGCGCCTCAAGGACAAAGAGCATCACCTTGTCAACTTTTCCGCCGAAGTAGGCCATGGTGCAGCCGTAGACGGCGGCGACCAGGACGGACACCAGCCCAACAATCAAGCCAATCATGATGGAGATCCGGGTGCCCTCCACAGTCATGGCGTAGAGGTCGATTCCGGCCTGGGAAGTGCCCAGGAAGTGGTCCCCGGAGGGTGGCATGCCAATGTTGAAGGGGTCGATGGTCTCCTTGTCCCAGGGTGTGAAGTACCCGCCGACGAAGGAGAAGAGCGTGAGGCCAAGGAAAATGATGAGGCCCGCCACGGCGGTCCGGTTCCGCATGAAGCGCCGGAAGATAATGGTGGATTTGCCGATGACCGCGTCGGCGCTTTCCAGGTGAGCGTCCTGTGCTACTGCTGCCGGGTCGACGGCATTGAGGTTGGTCACGGCTACTGCACCCTCACTCTCGGGTCAACAAGCGTGGTGGCGAAGTCCGCCAGGATGGCGCCGAGGGCGAAAATGACTGAGCCATAAGCAAGCGTTGCCGTGGCGGCGTTTACGTCCTGGAGGGAGATGGCGTCGATGCTCCAGGAGCCAACCCCCGGCCAAGCGAAGATTTTCTCGGCGAAGAAGCCGCCCGCGAAGATGGCCGGAATTGTGAAGGCAATGCTCTGCGCAACCGGGATGAAGGAGACCCGGAGGGCGTGCCGTGAGATGGCCTGGTTGCGGGTCAGGCCCTTGGCGCGGGCCGTGCGGACGAAGTCGGCGTTGACGTTATCCAGCAGGTATTGCCGCTGGGCGATCTGGTAAGAGCCCCACCCCACGAGCGTGATGGCGACGGTGGGCACCGCGTAGTGGGCCACCATGTCCACGAACTGCGCCCAGCCCTGTTCCATGCCTGGCGTCGAGATGCCGGTGACGAAGAAGATCCGCTCGCCGACGGTTTCGTTAATGTTGATCGCACCGAGCTGCACGAGGAAGTAGGCAATGGGCGCCGGCACGATGTAGGCAAGGTAGCTGTACGAGGTGATGACGCGATCTTGGAACTTGTATTGGCGGGCCGCCGAGTACACACCGAGGGCGACGCCGATCACGAGCGTCAGGACGATGGAGGCGAGGAAGAGCCGTGTGGAGATCCACACGCGATCGCCGAACTCGGCGTTGATGTACGCGCCGTTGGGACTGCGGCCCCAGTCCCAGCGGGTCACGATACCCGTCAGCCACTCTACGTAACGCTCCCAGGGGCTAAGGTCCGGGTCCAGTCCCTTGAGGCGCATGGAGTTGGCGACCTGCTCTGGAGTGGGACGCGGGATTCTTTCCTGCTCCAACAGCGCGGGTTTGAGGGAGCTGACCGCAAGGAAATACCCGGCCGAAGTGGTCAGGAAGATCATAAAAACATAGGTGATTCCGCGCTTGGCGAGGTACCGGAGCATGTGCCAGCTACTTCTGTATCGCCGCTACCGGTTGCTCGACCTGTTGTGTCAAGGAACTCCGGCGCGCTGGCTCCGGGGCGTTGGCCGTAACTGCTATCACGAGCTTGATCCTTCCGTCGTCCCCGGCCAGGCAGGGGATGCGCCGCCACTTCCGGGTTCCTCACCAGCGGGTAGCTGGCTTCCCGCAGCCGTTGCCGGCTTGGTCCTGGTGGACTATGTTGCGGGTCACATTCCACAGGAAATTACCACACAGATCCTGTCAAAAAGCGACCAAACGGACGGGAATGCCCCACGCCGTATCGAATCGTTATGAATAATCCAGTGGAACTGATTTGACAGACGCATCAATCGGGCCGGGCAGGTTACGCCCCACGCACTACACGGGTAACGAGCTCACGCCAGGACTCGGCGAGCCGCTCGGGCTCAATGCCGTGCACCCGGACCGCGTGCAACAGCCGCTCCGGGTCCAGCGTGGCACTGAGGGCCATGGCCATCAGGCGGGGGTCCGCGTCCATGCCCTCCTCGCGGAGGAGCAGTTCGATGTGCCTGTGCCAGAGGACGGCGGCAGGGACGTCGAAGCGGTTGTAGGCTGATTCATCGGCAGCGCGGGCAAGCTCCCCGTATTCCAGCACATAGGCGATGCGGGCCGAACCGAAGGCTATGAGCCGCTCCAGGCCGGGGGCGCCGGGACCGAGGGGCGGCGGCCCGAACATAAAGCGGGCCTGGAATTCAGCTTCGGCGTCACTGAGAAGTGTCATCATCAGGCCGGCCCTGCTGCCGAACCGGCGGAACACGGTTCCCTTGCCCACGCCGGCGCGCTCGGCCAGCCTGTCCATGGTGAGTCCGTCCGCACCGCATTCGTCGATGAGTTCGCGGGCGGCTCCCAGCAGGCGCTCACGGTTCCGGGCAGCGTCGCTGCGCTCGGTGACCGGTCCGGACAACGATCCGGGACGCAATGGGATGAAGCTCACATCCCACATTCTAGACCCCGGGAATATTATCCGGACCGTAGTCCGTTTAGATCGTGAAGGCCCCAAGAGCCTGAGTTTTCCAGCCAGCCTGCGGACCCGCCGCAGCCCCGACCCAGGAGTCCCCATGTCAAAGAGCACCGTCCTTACCCTCGTCGGCAGCCTCCGCGCCGAATCCACCAACCAGAAGCTCGCCGAGGCCATCCGGCTGAACGCGCCCGAGCAGGTTGACGTGGTCATCCACGACAGCCTCGGCAACATTCCGTTCTACAACGAGGACATCGACGTCGAAGGCCAGGTTCCCGCCGCAGCTGCAGCCCTGCGCGCCGCCGCCAACGAAGCCGACACCCTCCTGCTGGTCACGCCCGAGCACAACGGAACCGTGCCGGCGTCGCTCAAGAATGCCATCGACTGGCTGTCCCGCCCGTTCGGTGCCGGCGCCCTGGCAGGCAAGCCCACCGCCGTCGTCGGTACCGCCTTTGGCCAGTTCGGCGGGGTATGGGCCCAGGATGAGGCACGCAAGGCTGTCGGCATCGCCGGCGCACAGGTGCTTGAGGACGTCAAGCTGGCAGTCCCCGGTTCCATGGTCCGCTTCGCAGAACTGCACCCGAAGGATGACGCCGAGGTTGTCGAGCAGATCAAGGGCGTTTTTGATGCCCTCGCCGCTGCACGCCCCGCCGCCTAAGCCTCACAGATACCGAATGCCCCGGCTACCGCAAGGTATCCGGGGCATTCGTTATGGCTCCGTGAGTCGCCGGGCCAAAGGGGCCTCCGGCGTGACCAACTCTTGTCCCAACCGGTACCGGAGCGGCATTCCCTGGCCTGCGTGGCGGCCGTAACGTTAAATGCACGGAAATGTACCGGACGGAATTGCGGTGCGGGGATGGCGAGCAGGCGTAGTGCCACGAAACGGGCGGCGGCAGTAGCAGTGGCCCTGGTGCTTCCGCATTGGCTGGGGTCCTGCGCTGCCGTGGCCGAAATACCCGCCGGCACGGCTGCCAGCGAACAGGCTCTCCCGCCTGCGGAACCCCTGACCCCCATTCCCCAGCCCCAGGCCGCACCACCCGCCGGGTCCTTGGGGGCTGACAGCCCGGCGGCGAGTCCGGTACCTTCCGGGGACACACCCGACAGCGCGCCGGCGGATGGGACTGCGATCCAGACGGGCGAACCACCAGCAGCCGCAGCTCCCGGCTCCGGCACAGGAGCCGGCAGCGCCGGTAACCCGGGGCAGGCCCAGACCGGGGTAGCGGGAACGGCACCTGCTGCGGAACCGCAGCCCGCCCAGACCCGCAGTCCCGACGAGCCGCCTATCGGCAACGCGGCCGGAGCCCAGTCCGTCACGGCGTACTACGTCCTCCTGGACGACGGCGGAAGCAGCGGTGTGCGCTTCGGATGCAACGACAGCCTGGTGGGCGTCAAGCGCACCCAGACGGAGTCCACCGAACCCCTGCCGGCGGCCATCACCGCCCTGCTGGACGGATCCGAGCCGCCGATAGCCGATGTCTATAACTCGCTCTCCGGCTCTACCCTGGACTTCCTGTCCGGAACCTTTGACGGCACCACCGTCACGGTTTACCTGGCAGGCACCATACGTCCGGGCGGAGTATGCGACATTCCGCGGATTGAGGCCCAGCTGACCCAGACCGCGGTATCGGCGGTGGGCGCCATCCGGGCCGAGATCTACGTCAATGGCGCAGGACTCGCCGAGGCCCTGAGCGTTAAGTAGAGCCCCGCTTATCCCCCGAACAGGGCGTCCATGGCGGCGTGGCTGCGTGCCCCGGCAAGCTCGGACCAGTTGCCGTCGCCCAGCACCTCCTCGGCCACCCGGGAGACCGTTGCATACGCAGCCTTGGCGGTATTGCCGCCGATGCTGATCCGCTGCACACCGGCGTCGTGCAGTTCACCCACGGACGGCGCACCGACGCCTGCTAGTGCGTTCAGCGGCGCGTCGATCCGGCGGGACAGCTCATGGAGCACGTGCAGGTCGGTTACCCCCGGCACAAAAATCCCGCTTGCGCCGGCCGCAAGATAGGCTTCGGCCCTCGTCAAGGTCTCTTCGAAGGCCAGCTCCGGATAATCCCCGGACAGGTATGTGTCAGTGCGGGCATTGATGAAGAGGTCGACGCCGGCGGCGGACGCGGTCTCCCGGACCAGGTCCAGGCGGCGGCACTGCTCGCTGGTGCCCGTGAGGGGGCCGTCTCCGGAGTCCTCGAAGTTGATGCCTACGGCCCCTGCCTCCAGCACTGCCAGGACGGTGTTGCGCAGCTTCTTATCGTCGAAGCCGTCGCCACTGCCGGCATAGCCCGTTTCAATGTCAGCCGTGACTGGAAGCGAAGTGGCCGCAACGATCCTCGCCAGTGCGGACATGGCCAACCCGGCCGGAAGTCTGTTGCCGTCCGGGAAACCCATGCTCCAGGAAATGGCGGAGCTGGAGGTGGCAATCGCCGTGGCACCGGCTTCTTCCACGAGCCGGGCGGAGGCCGCGTCCCAGACATTGACCAGGAGCAGCGGCGCCCCGGAACGGTGGAGGGAGCTGAATGCTGCGGCTAGCTGCGTGGACTGCGGGGGCGTCATCATGGGTCTATTCCAGCCCGTCCGCCCCTTCCCGTAAAGCTGCCGGCACGCCGACGTGCTTCACAGATAAACAAGTGTTGCCTTATCAGCAACTGTCGGTTGTATCCTGAGGGTGTGAGCCACGAAACACTTGATGCCGCAGCAGGGCTGCTGCCAGCAGAAGCCATTGACGCTATCGAACGCGCGGCCACGTCCGCACACCGCCACGAGGACCTGTTCTCGGAGCGCGCCGCCAATATCAGGCAATCCGCCGTACGCGACGTTTTTGACATCTCCATGCGGCCCGGACTGGTCTCGCTCGCCGGAGGAAGTCCCTACCTGCAGTCCCTCCCACTGGAGCGGCTGGCCCAGACAGCTGCCACCATCATCGCCGACGACGGCCTGACCGCCCTGCAATATGGCGGCGGCCAAGGAACGGAAGAGCTGCGTGCGCAGATTTGTGAGGTGATGGCGGCCGAAGGCATTCTCGATGCCGTGCCCGAGAACGTGGTGATCACGGCGGGCTCGCAGTCTGCCCAGGACGTGGCCACCAAGGTGTTCTGCAATCCAGGCGACGTGGTGCTGGTGGAGAATCCCACGTACGTCGGCGCACTGAACACCTTCGAGGCCTACCAGGTCCAGGTGGAAACCGTTGAGATGGACGACGACGGGCTGGTCCCCGAACTGCTGGAGGCCAAGATTGCAGCACTCCAGACCGCGGGGAAGAACGTCAAGTTCCTCTACACCATCCCGAACTTCAACAACCCCTCCGGTATCACGCTCGCGCAGGACCGCAGGCAACAGATCGTCGATATATGCCGTAACGCGAATATTCTGGTGTTGGAAGACAATCCATACGGCCTCCTGCGGTTCGATGGGGAACCCCTGGCCCCCCTGCGCGCGGCTAACTCGGCCGACGTCATCTACATGGGCTCCTTCTCCAAAATCTTCGCGCCGGGCCTTCGCATTGGGTGGGCCCTTGTTCCGGAGCACTTGCAGCGCCGCTACTACCTCGCGTCGGAAGCCGTCACCCTGTGCCCGCCGACGCTCAACCAGATGCTGGTGTCCGCCTACCTCCGCGACTACGACTGGAAGGGCCAGATCGAGATCTACCGCGGACTCTACGCTGAGCGGTGCCACGCGATGCTGGCCGCGCTTGAGGAGTACATGCCCGTCGGCGCAAGCTGGACCAGCCCTGAGGGCGGCTTCTTCGTCTGGGTGACCCTACCTGAAGGGGTGGACACCTATCCCCTCTTGAAGAAGGCCATCGATGCCGGTGTGGTTTTTATCCCCGGCGCTGCCTTCTCGCCGTCAGACGAACCGTCCAACAAGCTGCGGCTGGCGTTTAGCGCCGTGCCTCCCGAGGCCATCACCGAAGGTGTCCGGCGTTTGGCCCCTGTACTGCGGGAAGCCATCACCGGGCTGTAGCCTTGCCACACTGGATCAGGCCACTTACCAAAGCGAAGGAGCAAAGATGAGCGGAATTATTGTTGTTGGGGTAGACGGCAGCGGAACGGCCAAGAAGGCCGCCGAGGCCGCGAGGGACCTGGCGGCCGCCGTGGGCGCGTCACTCCATGTCGTCTCAGCGTTCGACAGTGACCGCACCGAGGTATTCGGCAGCGGCAGCGATCAGTGGATCGTCTCTGATGCTGATGGAGCGGAGCACGTGGCCAAGACGGTGGCGGATTCCCTCACCGGCGAGGTCAAGGTGACATATTCCGCCGCCCGCGGCAAGCCTGCGGAGGCACTCATCAAGGAAGCCGAACGTCTCAGTGCCCGGATGATCGTGGTGGGCAACAGGCGGATGCGCGGCATTGGCCGGGTTCTGGGCAGCGTGGCCAACAGCGTGGCCCACAACGCCACGTGCGATGTCTACATCGCCAACACCTACGACGCCGACTGACCTGCAATCACTGAATCGCGGCACTGCGCACCGCCTGCACGGGGCGGTGCGTGGTGTCGCTTCTCACCCCCAGAACGCCATTTTCGTTACGTGACCAACGATAAAATTGGAGTGCCCCCGAAGGAGCGGACAACAACCAGCCGCACCACATAAGGGGCCCCCTTGATCACTCTCCAGCGCCGTCAGCTCGTTGGCCACGATATCCTCCTCGCCAGGCATGGCAACCACATCTGCTCCATGCGGGTGGACCGCGGCAACGGCCGGGTAGTGGCCCTGCTGGACGACGGTTCCGTGGACAGCGCCCCCAACCTCATCTCCCCAGGACTGCAGCTGCCGGACACCTTTGAAAGTGTCCTGCGCGAGGACTGGAAGTTCTTCGCAGCACTCTCAGCCATTGCAATCGGCATCGGAGGCCTCATGATGGCAGCTGCCTGGACACTTGGAGGCACGGCAATGGGCGCTGAGGCCACCCAGATCATGTCCACGTACGCATCCTTCTAGGCGGCGTGCTGCCGGTTCGGCCGACAGGATGCCAGCCGAACGTCGGCTAGGCCAGCCAGCCCTGGAGCAGCCACCAGAAGCCCGACATCGCCAGCCCGCCAACGAGCGATCCGGCCACAACCTGGCCCGCTGTATGGGCGCGCAGCACCACACGGGACCAGCCCACTGCGGGAATCAGCACCAGCAGCGGCAGCCAGGCCGGACCCAGCATCATCACAGTGATAACGGCCGACGACGATATGGCCGCGGCGTGTCCGCTGATCTTCCAGAAGGGACTCACCGCTCCAGTCACCACAATGCCGCCCACAATGGTCAAAACCATCACCACAACGCTTGGCGGCGCGCCGACAGCAATGAGCACCAGCAGCCCTGCCACCACCGACGCCAAGGCCATCAGCAACACCGGCGCCCTCTGCTCGCGGTTGCTGACATGGTGGTCCGTGACCTTGCCCAGCCGCACGAGGCCCAACAGCAGCAACACTGGCAGGACGCAGACGAACAGCGCGGCAAGGGCCCCGTAGCCAATGGTTCCCGGGAATCCAGGCTCGGTGAGGGGGCTGATCAGCAGCTGAAGCGTGACTACCACCGGCGGCTGGAAAACCTCCGTCAGCCATCGTGCTGACCGGTTTTGGGCGCGGAGGGCTGAATCAGTCAAAGTGCCTCGTCTTCCGATCTTCCGGGCTTGTTCGCCTACGGGGCCTGTGTCTGTGGGGTGAACCTAGTCCAGCAGGAGTGCCGGCTCCTCAAGGATGGCTGCGACGTCAGCCATAAAGCGGGCAGACAGGTCACCGTCCACCACGCGGTGGTCGAACGAACCGCCCAGGGTGGTGATCCAGCGCGGGATCACTTCCCCGTCCAGGACCCAAGGCTTCTGCTTGATGGTTCCGAAGGCGACGATCGCCACCTCTCCGGGGTTAATGATGGGCGTCCCGGTATCGATTCCCAGCGCGCCGATATTAGTGATGGTGAGCGTGCCGCCCTGCATTTCGGCGGGTCGGGTCTTGCCAGCCCGGGCCGTCGTGGCCAGGTTGTTCAGCGCCAGGGCAAGTTCCTTCAGTGAGAGATCCTGGGCATCCTTGATGTTGGGCACCATCAGGCCCCGGGGCGTGGCTGCTGCAATGCCCAGGTTCATGTAGTGCTTAACGTGGATCTCGGCGGAGTCGGTGCCATCGGCATTGTCCACCCACGTGGCGTTGACGCTCGGGTTCCGGGCTGCCGCCCAGATGACGGCCTTGGCCAGGATCAGCAGCGGCGAGACCTTGATTCCTTCGAAGTCACGCGAGGCCTTCAGCCGCTTCACGAACTCCATGGTGCGGCTGGCATCCACGTCCACGAAGATGCTGACGTGGGGTGCGGCAAAGGCAGACTCCACCATGGCCTTCGCCGTCGCCTTCCGGACGCCCTTGACGGGAACACGCTCAATCCGCTGGTCCTGCGGCTTATTGGCCTTGCCCCAGAATCCGTCGGCCTTGTCCAATTCGGCGTCGCGCTGGGCCTGGTAGCTCACCAGGTCCTCGCGGGTGACCTCGCCGCGGGAGCCCGTCGCCACAACGTCCGCCAGGTCGATTCCCAGGTCGCGGGCAATCTTGCGCACGGGAGGCTTGGCCAGGACCCTGTTCACCAGGCCGGTGATCGTGTCACCCAGGGTGGGCCGGTCATCCACAGCCGGAGTCTCGACAGGCTTGGCCGCCGGGACCCGGGCAGCAACAGGCGCAACCTCCGGGACCGGGGCTGACCCGGCAGCCACGGCAGGCGCGGTTTTGCGCGCGCGGCGCTTGACGGCGTCGGCCTTGGGACCGGAGCCCACCAGCGGACCGCCGGCCAGGGCACTGTCCGTTGTGCCGGCGTCGGACGCTGGGAGCTTACCGTAAAGGGGCTGGACCGGAGTGGCCGGAGCTGGGACATCGGCCGGAGTGGGGTCGCCGGATACAGCGTCAGTGACACTGATGATGGGGGTTCCGACGTCGATGGTGATCCCCTCAGGGACCAGCAGCTCGGTGACTGTCCCGGCGAAAGGTGACGGCAACTCCACCAAGGACTTAGCCGTTTCAATCTCGCACAGGACGTCATTGATGGCGACGGTGTCGCCCGGCTTGACCTTCCAGGAGACGATTTCCGCCTCGGTGAGGCCTTCGCCCACGTCGGGAAGGTTGAACTTGTTCACAGTCATGATGTCCTCGGTTTCGAAAAGCTCAAGTCCGCGCTCCGGGCCAGGAGACGGGGCGGCAAGTCTGAGTGGGGATAGGCGGACCAGGCTAGTAGGCCAGGGCCCGGTCCAGCGCCTCAAGGATCCTGTCGATGTCCGGAAGGTAGTCTTCCTCGACCTTGGCGACCGGGTACGGCATGTGGAACCCGCCAACACGGATGACTGGGGCTTCGAGGGACAGGAAGGCGCGTTCGCTGATCCTGGCCGCGATTTCGCCGCCGATGCCGCCGAAGGTGGGTGCCTCGTGGGCAACCACCAGGCGTCCGGTCTTCTTCACCGACGCCTCCACCGTGTCGAAATCGATCGGTGAGATGGAGCGGAGGTCGATAACTTCCACGCTGCGCCCGTCCTCGGCCGCAGCGTTCGCAGCGGCCAGTGCCACTGGCACCAGGGGGCCGTACGCCACGATGGTGGCATCCGTGCCCTCCCGGAGTACGTGTGCCTTGAAGGGATCCTCCGCTTCGCCGGCGGCCTCAGTGTCCACCTCGCCCTTGAGCCAGTAGCGGCGCTTGGGCTCAAAGACGATGACGGGATCCTGGCATTCGACCGCCTGCTGGATCATCCAGTACGCGTCATGCGGGTTGGACGGCGTGATGATGCGCAGCCCGGCGGTGTGCGCGAACAAGGCCTCGGGGGACTCGGAGTGGTGCTCTACCGAACCGATACCGCCGCCGTACGGGATGCGGATGACTACGGGCACCGTAAGGTTGCCGTTGCTGCGGGCATGCATCTTGGCCAGCTGGGTGGTGATCTGGTTAAAGCCTGGGAACACAAACCCGTCGAACTGGATCTCGCAGATGGGGCTGTAGCCCCGCAGGGCAAGGCCAATTGCCGTACCGATGATGCCGGATTCTGCCAGCGGTGTATCCACCACGCGGTCGGGGCCGAACTCCGCGATCAGCCCGTCGGTAACGCGGTAGACGCCGCCGAGGGGACCGATGTCCTCACCCATCAGCAGGGACTTGGGGTTGTTGGTCAGGGCTGAGCGCAGGCCTTCGTTGATGGCCTTGGCGATTGTCATGGTGGTCATCAGTGGCCTGCCTCTGTTTCTGCCTGTCCGGCGGGTTCCTCGCCGGCAAACCCTGCGCTGTACTCCTCGAACCAGGCAAGCTCCTCCGCAACCAGCGGGTGGGCTTCGACGTAGGTGTTCGCGAAGGCCGTACGGATGTCAGGGGTCTCAAGGTCGTGGGTAGTTCGCCGGACGTAGGCCGCAAGGTCGTCGCCGTCAGCCTTCACCTTGGCAAAGAAGGCGTCGTCTGCCATGCCCTCAGCCCGCAGGTACTTCTCCAGCCGGAGCAGGGGATCCTTGGCCCGCCACGCATCTTCCTCCGCCGACAGCCGGTACTTGGTGGGGTCATCAGCAGTGGTGTGGGCGCCGACGCGGTAGGTGAAAGCCTCGATCAGCACCGGCCCCTTGCCTTGGCGCGCATGGTCAAGGGCCCACTCGGTGACCGCGTGCACGGCAATGACGTCGTTGCCATCCACGCGGATGCCGGGGAACCCGTAGCCCTTGGCCCGGTGGGAGAGCGGAATGCGGGTCTGCACAGTGCTGGGCACGGAAATGGCCCAGTGATTGTTTTGGCAGAAGAAGACCACCGGAGCGTTGTAGGACGCGGCGAACACCATGGATTCGTGGACGTCGCCTTCGGAGCTGGCGCCGTCGCCGAAGTAGGCCATGACCGCTGCCGGCGGTTCCGTACCCACGGGGTCCGAAGCCGCAGCGGACTTCTGGTCCCGCTGGATGCCCATGGCGTAACCCACGGCGTGGAGCGTCTGGGCGGCCAGGACCAGAGTGTAGAGGTGGAAGTTGGTGTCCTTGGGGTTCCACCCGCCGTTGGACACCCCACGGAACTGGCGCAGCAGTTCGGCGAGGTCGACGTCGCGGGTGAGGGCAACGCCGTGCTCGCGGTAAGTGGGGAAGATGTAGTCCTGGGGCTGGCTGGCACGGCCGGAGCCAATCTGCGCAGCTTCCTGGCCGGTCAACGGAACCCAGAGGGCAAGCTGACCTTGGCGCTGCAGGGCCGTGGCCTCCACGTCAAAGCGGCGGATTGCGGCCATGTCGGCGTACAGCCCGCGCAGCTTCTCGGGATCGAGCTTCTCGGCGTACGGGCCATAGACGGGATCAGTGCCAAGCTTTCCGTCTGGTCCCAGCAACTGGACCATCGGCGCCGGGGGCTCGCCCATGGCAGCCTCGGCATCAGCCTCAAGCTGGTCGTCTACCGCTGTTCCGTCGAACTCGGTGGAGGGCAAATGTGTGGCGCCCATACCGTCTCCTTGCTTGCCGCATGCGGATGCGTTGCAATGTCGCTGGGATATATGCCGCTGGAGGAATGCATTCCGCAGCGGGCATATATATTGGCTTACTGATCCTAACTTTATCTTCAGTAGGTAGCGCGCGGGCTACATGTTAAGCGCTAGGAACGGCGTGGCGGCTTTGTATAGTCTGCACACAACCGCAGGAAACGGGTGTTGGCTTCCACCTCGCCGATACTCACCCGGACACCCTCGGTGCCGAAAGCCCGCACCGAGAGGGCCTGGGCCCCCGCCAGTTCGGCAAATTCCGTACTGTTGGCACCCAGGTCAAGCCAGACGAAATTGCCCTGCGCCTCGGGGACGAACCAGCCCAGTTCGCGCAGTTTAGCCGTAACCCGGTCCCGTTCATCCACGATGCTTTGTACCCTTTCTACAACCTGGGGGTAGTTCTGCAGCGAGACAATTGCTGCCTGCTCGGCGATTTGGGACACCGCAAAGGGTGTGGCTGCGACGCGGAGGTGCTGCGTGAGCTCCGGATTCGACACGCTGTAACCCACCCGCAGCCCTGCGAGGCCATGGGCCTTGGAGAAGGTCCGGAGCACCACCACGTTGGGGTACTTGCGGTACATGGCGATGCCGTCAACTGCGTCCTCGGCCCGCACGAACTCCTGGTAGGCCTCATCGATGACCACCACGACGTCGGACGGGATGGCCTGGATGAAGCGCTCTGTTTCCGAGGTGGTCAGAACGGGACCGGTGGGGTTGTTGGGGGTGCACAGGAGGATTACCTTGGTCCGGACGGTGACCGCCGCCGCCATGGCCTCGAGGTCGTGGCGCCCGTCCGCGGTCAGGGGAATGCGGACGCTTTCCGCCCCCGACAGGCCGACGCTGATGGGATACGCCTCGAAAGAGCGCCAGGCATAGATCACTTCGTCTGCCTTGCCGTCGTCGTTCTGGCCGGCGAAGGTGGTCAGCAACTGGTTGAGGGCGCCGAGGCTTCCCGCCCCGGTGACGATGTCCTCCGCCGGGACGTCGAGGAACTCGGCGAGCGCCGCGCGGAGCTTGCTGCTGAGGGGGTCCGGATAGCGGTTGAAGTCGGTCTGGCGTGCGATGGCCTCCACAACGGCGGGGAGCGGGGGCAGCGGGTTCTCGTTGGAGGACAGTTTGTAGCTGGCCAGTCCGTCAACAGCGACGGGTGGCTTGCCGGCTGCGTAGCGGGGAAGCCGGCCCACCACTGGACGCGGCATGATTCCCCCTGCAAGGGTCTCTGGTGAGGTCATGCCAACTAGCCTACTTCTCCCCTGCCCTGGTGTTCGGGCGGTGTGACAGCATGGGCACATGCGCTCTTTCATCATGCGGGTCCTGATCAACGGTCTGGCTCTCTGGATTGCCAGTTGGATCCTGCCAGGCCTGGATATTTCCACTGCCGCCACCACGAACGCCGTTGCCGAAACCGGTGTCACGCAGGGCACGGATGCCATCGGGGTCACCCTGGCCTATCTTTTCGTGGGGCTGATTTTCGGCGTTGTCAACGCGTTCGTCCGGCCGCTGGTCAGCTTCCTCTCATTGCCCATCACCATCCTCACCCTGGGCCTTTTCACCATCGTCATTAATGCCGCCATGCTGTATTTGACGTCCTGGATCAGCGGATATACGCCGGTGCGTTTCACCATCGATTCCTTCTTCTGGACTGCGGTTCTGGCGGCAATCATCATCAGTGTCATCTCGGTGGTGGCAGGGCGGCTCCCAGGCGCACGGCGGCGCTGAAGGACAGCTCACCGCGCCCGATCAATCTCAGACGGACGCGGAGGGGGCATTGGTTTCCGTACAGCCACGGGCGGCAGTTCGGGTGGCTTCGAACGGGTCAGTGCGAAGCGGGTAGCCGTTGCCGTGCCGCCGACTCCCAGGACGCTGCCCAGGACGGCGGTTGAGGCCACAAGGGAAGGATCATCGCTCACGGCAACGAGCCGGGCGCCTTCCTGGTAGTTAGTGAGCTTATGGCCTGGACCCAACCCTGGGTCCTCGCCATCGGCGGTGCGGACGTCGTTGGTCAGCGTCACGGTGACACGATTGCGGGTATCAGGACTGGCAGCGCCATCGGATCCAGGCACCCAGTCCTGCCTATGCTCCAGATGCAGGGTGCTGATGGCTGGGTCCGGTTCAATGCTGCCCACTGGAGACCCTGCCGTCAGCACGTACTTGACGTTGTACTCGGCATGGAACTGCGCATCGGCCGCCATGTTCATGGCATGGATCCCGCCTTGGCTGTAGCCGACGGTGACCACGGATGCCCCCTGTTCCGCACCGGCGGCCCGCAGGGCCTTCAACACGGCCGCATTGACCTCGGCAGAGCCGTAACCCAGCCCCTCCGCGATGCCGGCTTCGTCGAAAGGATTGTCGCCGCCCATCTCCCCGCCTGCGGGCTGCGTGCCGGGAACAATGACCACGAAGGCTTTCTGACCGCCGTTATCCACTTTGAGGACCTCGATGTAGCCGTCTCCCCGTTCATCAATGAGCCGTGCGCGTTCCAGCAGGCCTGCCGGTGATGCGTCCAGCTCCACGGGATAGGACTCCACCTCGCGGGCAGCAACAGGGCGTGGCTCCAACATCCGGGGATGAAGTCCGGCCAAGCTCCTGATCATGGGGGTGGCGGCCCCTACGTGCGCGGCGGCCGAGGCATCGGCCGCAATCTTTCCAGCCAGATATGCCTGCGGCCCGTACATGACGCCGAGTAAGGCCGGGATATTTCCCAATGCAAGCTCAGCGGCGTCCCTATTGAAGGAACCTGTCACCTCGGCATCCCGGATCTGTTTCAGGCAAGTCCCCAGCCCCGTCAAAGCGTGCTCCCGCCTGAAAGACATCACTGCCTCGGCCACTTCGTAGTCTCTCTTGCAGTCGCGTACCTGCTGGCTGATGTGCTGCAGCTCCGTCCGGACTGCCTGGATGCTCCACTGGGCCTCCCCGATGTCCATCAGGGCAGCCGTGCCGGTGGGGTGCGGCTCATTCCCGTAAAGGCAGAAGTCTTCCCAGATGCGGCGAACCTCCACTTCCACGGCAGCCAACTCCTCCGCGGCTGCGTCAAGCTTCTCAGCGCCCCCGGCAAGTTCCTCCAGCTGAAAACTGATGCCGCCCAAGCCTCCGCGGATCTCCAGGAAACCGTCCACTGCCGGTCCGGTCAGGTGGATGGGTCCGCCGCTGCCCGACGGGGTTACCTCTGCCATCAGAAGCTCCCCGCCGGGCTGCCGGCCAAGGCTCCCACCGCCTGCGAGTGGCGCCTCACGGATGCCACTGCGTCCTCCAGCCGCCCACGCGCCCTGCCCAACGACACCTCCTGGAGTGCGACTGAATTCCGGTATGCCCGTCCTGCCGGCGACTGCCAGTCCAGGAGCTGGATCTCCCGAAACCCGGCGAGGACCTTTTCCACCCGCCCAAGACACAAGTCAACCCGGCCTGCCAACCGCTGAACCTCATAACTGCGGGACTCGCATGCCGCCATGTCGGCTGCCGCCACGTCACTGCCCATGTCCAAATCCCCCTGCAGGTCGGGATGCCTGATCCCTTAGCCGCCGCTGTCTGGACCTGACGCTACGGAACGGCGCCCGGCCACGGAAGCACCGCCGTCGGCTATGTGGACAAGTCACACCCAGCAGCCGCTTAAGCGGTGGGTGGGCAGTTCGTGAAAGAATCAGCACATGCCTGAAACTGCCGCCACAGCTGATACCCGCACGCCCTCCGGACGCCTGGCCCTCGCCGCGTCACCGGACCAGATCGCCCTGGGCCCGCTGGACGGCCGCTACCAGTCCGCCGTCGCACCCCTTGTTGACTACCTGTCCGAGGCGGCCCTCAACCGCGACCGTGTGGCCGTCGAAGTCGAATGGCTCATTCACCTGACCAGCAACAACGTCCTTCCCGGCGCCGGCCCGCTCACAGCGGAACAGCAGGAGAAGCTCCGCGGCATCGTCACTGAATTCGATTCCGCCTCGGTCTCCGAACTCGCCGAAATCGAGGCCGTCACCGTCCACGACGTGAAGGCCGTGGAGTACTACATCGGCCGCCGCCTGCCCGCCATCGGCATCGAGCACCTCACTGCGATGGTCCACTTCGGCTGCACCTCAGAGGACATCAACAACCTCTCCTACGCACTAGGCGTCAAGGGTGCTGTGGAGGACGTGTGGCTGCCGGCCGCCCGCGCCCTTGTGACGCAGATCGGCAAGATGGCCGAGGACAACCGCGCAGTTCCCATGCTGTCCCGCACGCACGGCCAGCCGGCCACGCCCACCACGCTGGGCAAGGAGCTTGCTGTCATCGCGCACCGGTTGACGCGCCAGTTGGACCGCATTGCCAAGACCGAATACCTCGGCAAGATCAACGGCGCCACCGGCACCTACGCAGCCCACGTGGCTTCAGTTCCCGGAGCCGACTGGCAGCAGGTTTCCAAGTCCTTCGTGGAGGGGTTGGGCCTGACCTGGAACCCGCTGACCACCCAGATTGAAAGCCACGACTGGCAGGCGGAGCTGTACGCCGACGTCGCGCGCTTCAACCGGATTCTGCACAACGTCTGCACGGACATCTGGAGCTACATCTCCATCGGCTACTTTGCCCAGATCCCCGTGGCCGGCGCCACCGGATCCTCGACGATGCCGCACAAGGTCAACCCGATCCGGTTCGAAAACGCCGAGGCCAACCTCGAAATTTCCTCGGGCCTCCTGGACGTGCTGGGCTCCACGCTGGTCACGTCCCGCTGGCAGCGCGACCTCACGGACTCCTCGAGCCAGCGCAACATCGGCGTGGCATTCGGCCACTCCCTGCTGGCCATCTCCAACGTCGCCAAGGGCCTGGACCGCCTCGACGTAGCAGAGGACGTCCTCGCCGGTGACCTGGACACCAACTGGGAAGTCCTGGGCGAGGCCATCCAAATGGTCATGCGGGCCGAGGCGATTGCCGGCGTCGAAGGAATGGAAAACCCGTACGAGCGCCTGAAGGACCTCACCCGCGGACAGCGTGTGGATGCCGCGCGGATGCAGGAATTCGTCCAGAGCCTGGGCCTGTCCGCCGAGGCCGAGGCGCGCCTGCTCGCGCTGACGCCCGGCAAGTACACCGGCATCGCGGACCAGCTGGTGGACCACCTCAAGTAGGACGGCCTGTACGTCCAACAAAAGTACGGCGGTGCCGGGCTCCTCGAGGGCCCGGCGCCTTCGTTTTGGGCTTCGGTGGCCGCTCCTCGTTCGTTCCCGCCCAGTTGCTGGCCCGGGCTTCGCGCGTGTCGCAGTGACACGCCGTGTCTTGCCGCCCTGTGGCATCAGGAACCGGGAAGGAACGCACGACGCCGGACGGTCACGCAGGCGCCCCGGCCTTGCCGCAAGATGCGAAACTGGGAGCATGAAGTTGCTGCTCATCCGCCACGGACAGACCCCCGGTAACGTACTCGGCCAGCTGGACACGGCCCATCCGGGGCCTGGGCTGACGGAGCTGGGAAAGCGGCAGGCAGAGGCCATGGCACGGTCACTCGCCGATGAACCGATCGGGGCCCTCTACGCCTCAACACTGCTCCGCACGCAGATCACGGCGGCACCGCTGGCACGGCTGCATGGCCTCGACGTTGAGGTGCTGGACGGGCTCCACGAGATAGAGGCCGGTGCACTTGAAAAACTGACCGACCACGAATCACACATGCGGTACATGAGCACGGTGTTCGCGTGGGCAGCCGGTGACCTGGGCCGCCGTATGCCGGCCGGTCCGGACGGTCATGAATTCTTCGAGCGGTACGACGCCGCCATCACCCGGATTGCCCAGCGCGCCGCCAGCAACGGGAATTCTGCCGCTGCTGCCGTGGTCAGCCACGGCGCCGCCATCCGTACTTGGGCCGGCCTCCGCGCTGCGGACGCCGACCATGAGTTCGCGGCCCGCCATGTCTTGTCCAATACAGGCATCGTGGCGTTGGAAGGTGATCCGGACGCAGGCTGGAAGCTCATTCATTGGGACGGGAGCCCGGTGGGTGGCCTTGCCCTGGCCGATCCCACCGCCGAGGACCCCACCGGCGGGACCGCCTAGCGTGTCAGTCCGCTGACGCGGGCTTCCCGAAGCGGACCTGGCGCGCCGTGCCCAAGGACACCAGGTTGGCGTACCGCGGGCGGCCGCGGGGAATAAGGCGGGAGGCCAGGGCCGAAGCTTCGGCGGCTGTCGGCCTGTCGGCCGCGTCCATGGCAGTGGCGGCGGCCAGCAACTCGTGCCACCCGCGGCCCAGGCTGTGCGGGATCTCGGGGCTGCGCAGGGTACGGGCCACGAGTGATTCCAGGGGTGTCCCGGGAAAGGCTTTTGTACCGGTCAGCAACTCAAGCAGGACAAGCCCGAGGGCGTAGACATCCCAGGATGGCTGGGCGGCCTCCCCTGATGCCTGCTCCGGACTCATGTAATGCGCCGTTCCGGAGGAAATGCCCGGCTCGGGCAAGGTCCCGGCGCGGGCGGCAATGCCAAAATCTACTATCCTCACAGGGCTACGCCGTAGCCCGCTCAGCATCAGGTTTGCAGGTTTGATGTCGCGATGGACCAAGCCCCGCGCATGGAGGTGGCTGACTCCGTCGAAGAGGTCCACGGCCCACGCGGCGACGTCTGTCCGGCTGTGGTCCGCGACCCTCAGCCTTTCCGAAAGGCTGGTGCCAAAAGCAAGTTCCTCGACAATGAATGGCCTCCCCGCCTGCAGGGAGCCCTCTGGCACGAGTCCCTCCGCCACGAAGCCGATAATGGCAGGGTGTTCCAACCCGGCCAATATCCTGGCCTCATTGTGGATCCTTGCCAGCTGCTTGGTAGTGGAATCCGCAGCGATCTTGACCGCAACGTCGCGTCCGCCGGCAAGGTCCACTGCGCGGTATACCTCGGCCAGCGAGCCCCGGCCCAGCCGCTCACGAAGCTGGTAGCGGCCGAGGAGGAGGCCCCCGACGGCCGCCTGTCCCCCATTGCGGGGAGCTTGAACCGGGACGGCCAGGGCTGTCATGGCCTTGAAGCAGAAACGGGATGGCTGGCCAGTGAACTTTCAAAGAACGGTCCGGCGCCCCAGGCATCCAGCTGGAAGCCGCAACTGCAGCGCCATACGGGCGGCAGGCGCACAGGCTCGGCAGGAGGTTCGAAGCTGTAGCCGGTCGCCAGCGGCCCCATTGTCGGCGTCCCCAGTTCCATCAGGCTTCCGCAGTGGACCGGAGCGTCCGGGCCCTCGACGGGATATTCGTCTTCGCAAAGCATGGATTCCGGTTCGCAAACTCCGGCAATACTTACCAACGCACACGCCTCCTTCACACTCACAAACCCCAGGACTGATCGTAAGCATACATATAACTAGTCAGGCTAGCTAATCTCAGGGGCCGTGTCCTCGTGAACAGCGGAGGTCATGCTGTTGAGGAACTGCACCACAATGCGGGCCTCCTCTGCGCTCAGGCCTTCGGCAACAGACATCATTCGGCGATGCATGGCCCCCAGCGTGAGCCTCACCTCCTGATCCGATTCCGTGGTGGGGACGACGATCACCGAACGGCGGTCCGACGGGTGCGCCTCGCGGCGGACATGGCCGCTTGCAACCAACCGATCGATGAGCGAGGTGGTGGAAGCACTGGTGATGCCCAGAATCCGGCTCAGATCCTTTGGCACCACGGTCTCGCCGGAAGCCTGCGCCCGCAGGAGGAAGCGGAGGGCGAGGATGTCGGTTTCGCCCATGCCCATCGAATTCCTGGTTGACCGTCGAACGGACTGTTCCGCCGCCCGGTAATCCCGCAGGGCTTTCAGGACGGCCGCCCCGGAGTCGAGTTGGCCGTCCGGGCCGTACCAGTAGCCGGATCCGTCAGTTTGATGTGCGCCCATTCCACAATCCTAGACGGGCTGGTATCTAGACAAGCTTGCGATCCGGCAGGTGGCCCGGCAGGCGGCGGGCTTGCGGGTGCATGATGCCGAGGACCAGTAGTCGCATGACGCCGGGGAACAACACTGGACTGCATTGGCTGCGGCGACCATGATGAAGAGTAGGCGCGGGGAGGCGTGATCCCGGCAGCCCGCCGCGCACGGAGGCGCAGTGGCATGGCACGGACATCGGAGCAGACCCCCGCAGGTTCGTTGGAACCCGACGCGGATTTCCTCGCCGCATACTACGCGCACGTAGCTGCCGAGGACCTGCACAATGACGATCCTGAGACCCTCCGCGCCAGGGCAGCCCACCATCTGGAGCTGGCTTCCCGGCGGCGTCCCGGTGAGACCGCCGTCGGCATCCTGAACGAACTGGACACCAGCGTCGTGGCGGTGGTCGCCGAAGACCTGCCCTATCTGGTCCAGTCGGTCACCGCAGAGCTCACGCGCGAGGACACCCCGATCCACCAACTGGTCCACCCCACCTTCCTGGTGCACCGCGACCCTGTTTCCCATGCACTGCTGGAAGTCCGCCCTGGTCCGGCCAGGGAGGGACTGGAGGCGGGCAATGCTGTGCCTTCCGATGGAACGCCCGAGGTCTGGATCGGCATGGAAATTGGGCGGTTGGCCGACACCGAGGCGGCCCGGGCACTGATGGAACGGCTGCGGGCCGTCGTGGCCGACGTGCGTGCAGTGGCCCATGACGAGGCCGCTATCCACGGCAAGCTGTCCGCAGCAATCGCCGCAGCGGGGCAGGCGCCGCCTCATGCTGTTTCAGCGGCCCAGCAGCTCCGCGATCTGCTCCGCTGGCTGGCCGAGGGCAACTTCGTCTTCCTGGGCTACAGCGAATACGGATTGACGACGGCGGGAGGCGTTGATCCGCTCGCCCTCAGGCCAGGCTCGGAGCTGGGGCTGCTGCGCCACCGAAGTCCCTCCACCACACTCGTCCCGGACACCGGCCCCGGTCCCCGGAACAGCGCAGGGGAATCCGGCATGAAGGACCAGCAGGTCCTCGCCTTGGCCACCTCTGATGTTCGCTCCACTGTCCTGCGGGGATCGTACCTGGACGAGATCCGGGTGAAGGCCTTCGACCAGTCAGGAAAAACCACCGGAGAACAACGGTTCCTGGGCCTCTTCACACCCAGCGCCGAGCACCAGTCCGTCCGGCGGATCCCGGTGATCCGGGAAAAATTGAACGCAGTCAGCGACGCTCTTGGATCGGCGCCCGAGTCCCCGCAGGGCAAGGATCTGATTGCCGCTCTGGAAGCGATCCCGCGCGAGGTGCTTTTCCAGATCGACATCCCAGACCTCAGCCGGCTCGCGCGTGAAATCATGCGCGCGGAACAGCTCCGGCAGACACGGCTGTTCCTCCGCCCCGATACACTCGGCAGGTTTGTGCTGGCTCTCGTCTTCTTTCCCCGTAAGCGTTACAACACCGCTGTCCGGCTGCAGATGGAGCGCGAGTTTACTCACGCCTTCAAGGCCACTTCCATCGAGTTCGAGGTGCGGCTCTCCGAATCGCCCATGGCGCGGATCTTCTTTCGGATCGGAACTGCGGAGCCACAGGCTGACACACGTCCAGCGGCAGTCCGCGAGGCACCAGCAGGCCAGCCCGGCGTCGACCCTGCCCAACTGGAGCGTGACCTGATCGCTGCCACACGCTCCTGGGCGGAAGGCCTCGACGAACTCATCCGCGAGCGCTTCCCGGCTGCGGAGGCAGCGGGAATTTCCCGCCTGTGGTCCCACGCGTTTCCGCCGGCTTACCGCGCGGACTACCGCTTGGACACCGCGGTCCGGGACATTGCGAACTTCGAAGCATTCGACCTGGACGGAGACGGTGGCCGCCCCTCCGGCGATCCCCTCCTGACGGTGACCCGGTCAACAGCCACCCCGGGAGAGGCACGGATCCGGCTTTACCTGACACGGCCCCGGAGCCTGACGCAGATCCTGCCGTTCCTGCACAACCTGGGCCTGGAGGTCCTGGACCAGCGTCCATTCGGGATCCGGCGCGGAACGGCCCGCGAGCTGTTCCTGTACGACTTGGGCGTGAAATATCCGGCCGGCGTAGACCCGGAGGCAACCAGCGACCTGCTGGCGCAGGCTTTTCGCGCCGCGATGCGCGGGGACATCGAGTCCGATGCAATCGATGCCTTGGTCATCAGGGAGGGCGTGGCGTGGCGGCAGGCCGTAATCCTGCGAAGCTACGCGAAGTACCTCCAACAGCTGGGAACCACCAATTCCTACGGCTTCATCGCCGAGACCCTGAAAAACAATGTCCGGGCAACCCACGCCCTCCTGGCGCTCTTCCAGGCAAAGTTCGACCCCACCCTGGAACCTGCCGCCCGGTTCCGTGAAACGGCCGCGGCGCGCACGGAGGTCCTGGCAGCCATCGAGGCCGTACCCGTCCTGGATGCCGACAGGCTGCTGCGCACGTTCATGAACCTGGTGGAATCCACGCTGCGCACCAACTACTTCCAGGACAAAGGGCACCTGAGCTTCAAGCTGACGCCGGCTGCCATCGTCAACGCCCCGTTTCCGCGGCCGAAATATGAGATCTGGGTTTACTCGCCACGGGTGGAAGGGGTCCATCTCCGCTTCGGCGAGCTGGCCCGCGGCGGGCTGCGGTGGTCCGAAAGGAGCGAAGATTTCCGCACCGAAGTCCTGGGCCTGGTCAAAGCCCAAAACCTGAAGAATTCCGTCATTGTGCCTACCGGGGCCAAAGGCGGCTTCTATCCAAAACGCCTCCCGGATCCCTCCGTTGACCGTACGGGATGGCTGGCGGAAGGAACCGAGTGTTACCGCATTTTCATCCGCGGACTCCTGGACCTTACGGACAACCTCGTGGTGTCACCGGCGGGCGAGAAGATAGTGCCGCCGCCTCAGGTGGTTCGCCACGACGGTGATGACTACTACCTGGTGGTGGCGGCGGACAAGGGTACAGCGGCCTTTTCCGATACGGCGAACTCAGTGGCGCACGAATACGGCTTCTGGCTCGGGGACGCCTTCGCGTCAGGAGGCTCCGTGGGCTATGACCACAAGAAGATGGGCATCACTGCCCGTGGGGCCTGGGAATCCGTCAAGCAGCACTTCCGTGCGTTGGGCATGGATCCACAGGCGCAGGACTTCACCGTGGCGGGCATCGGAGACATGAGCGGGGACGTCTTCGGGAACGGCATGCTGCTCTCACGGCACATCAGGCTGGTGGCAGCGTTTGACCACCGCCACATCTTCCTCGATCCAACGCCCGACGCCGAGACCTCCTTCCGTGAACGCCGGCGGCTCTTCAGCCTGCCGCGCTCATCCTGGGCCGACTACGATCCGTCACTCATCAGCGAGGGCGGCGGAGTCCACCCGCGCAGCGCGAAGGCCATCGGCATCACCGAGCAGGTCCGGGTTTGCCTCGGCCTGCCGGCCGGTACGTCCGCGCTCCCGCCGCATGCCCTGCTCCAGGCCATCCTCCGGGCGCCGGTGGACCTGCTCTACAACGGCGGGATCGGAACCTACGTCAAGGCTTCCTTCGAACGTCACCAGGACGTAGGCGACAAAGCCAACGACCCCCTCAGGATCGACGGCGACCAAGTACGGGCCCGTGTCATCGTGGAGGGCGGCAACCTGGGCATCACCCAGCGTGGCCGGATCGAGGCGGCCCTCAGCGGCACGCTGCTGAACACGGACGCGATCGACAACTCAGCCGGAGTGGACTGTTCGGACCACGAGGTCAACATCAAGATCTTCGTTGACCGAATGATCGCCGCGGGGCGCATGCCGGACACCGAACGCGGCCCGTTCCTGCACTCCCTCACTGACGAAGTGTCCCGGCTGGTGCTAACCAACAATGCCGACCAGAACGTGCTGCTGCTCAATGACAGGCACTTGGTGCTTGAGTGGAGTCCCGGGTTCGAACGTGCCATGGACTGGCTGGAGAACGCTTCGGAACTGGACCGCGGACAGGAAGCACTGCCCAGCACGGAGCAGCTTCGCGAACGGCTCCGGTCCGGCAAGGGGCTGACCTCCCCGGAGCTGTCTGTCCTTGCCGGTTACGCGAAAATCGAACTCGCCAAGGAACTCACGTCCAGCGACCTGGCCGATGACCCGTGGTTCCAAGGCACGCTCCGAGGCTACTTCCCCCACCAGCTGGCCGAACGCTTCGACGCCGAGCTGGACTCGCACCCGCTCCGCCGCCAGATCATCTGTACGGTGGTGGCGAACGACATGATCAACCTGGGCGGCATCACCTTTGCGTTTCGGGCAAAAGAAGAAACCACCGCCACCGCAGCGGCGGTGGCGCGAGCCTTCGTGGTGGCGCGCCAGGCGTACGACTTGCCTTGGATCATGGACAACATTGATGCCCTGCCCCCGGAATTTCCCAGTGATCAGGCCGCTGAACTCGCCATCCATATGCGCCGCGTCCTTGACCGGGCCACCCGCTGGTATGTGACGCACGACCACCGGGACCAGCGCATCGCCACAGCCCTGGCCCGGATCATGCCCACGTTGGAGCTGCTGCGAACGCGGACGTCGGATTACCTGCGCGGCTCCGATATCGACCGGGTCCAGGGGCGCCTGGCACACTGGGACAGCCTGGGCCTCCCGCGGGAGTTGGGCGTGCGTGCCTCTGATCTCCTGGAGAGCTTCGGCCTGCTGGATATCTCCCTCATATCCGAACAGGTGCACGAGCCCATCCCCATCATCGCCGATCTCTACTACGCGGTCTTCCAAAGGATCGACGCCGCCGGCCTCCTCCTGCGCATCACGGACCTGCCGCGCCAAAGCCGGTGGGAGACACTCGCCCGGGCGGCGCTGCGTGACGACGTCTACTCGGCCGTCGCCGACATGACCATCTCGGTGATGCAATCCAGTTCGACGCCGGGAGCAGGAGGACCCGACGCCGTGGAACGCATCGTGGCCTGGGAGCGCGGACACCAGGAGCAGCTGGCACGGATCAAGGACACCTTCGCGGAGGTGACCGGCCCGGGCCAGGTGGACATCGCGTCAATCTCAGTAGCGCTCAAGCTCCTGCGGACGCTCGTGCGGCAGTAAGCCCTCCGCGTTTGTCCCGCCAGGGCGCGTGGGCTGCACCATCACTGACTGTTCTCTGGGCGCTTACGCGAAGGAAACACCGCGGTAACCGCGGCCTCCTAGGCTTGTCAGGCATAACCCTTCGGCGAAACGAGGCAGCCATGCAGACCAATCCCCGACTCAACATCAGGCAGGTCACCTGGTCGAACCCCGTGGGTGCCGACCTGCGCCGGGCCCAGCAGGCGGAACTGGACGCTCGCTTTGGCACCCCTGACCACGAACCCGGCACGCCGCCGTCGTCCGCGGACTGCGCCGTGTTCCTGGTGGCCTACGACAAAGGCTCCGGGCAGCCCGTGGGCTGCGGTGGCCTGAGGCTGCTGGATTCCACGACGGCGGAGATCAAACGGCTGTACGTCCTCCCGTACACGCGGGGTTCGGGAGTGGCCAGCTCCATCCTGGCTGCCCTTGAGGCCGAGGCATACAAGCAGGGGATCACCCGGATCAAGGCCGAGGCCGGATCGGCACAGCCGGATGGGCGGAATTTCTACGAAAACTCCGGCTTCGAAAGCGTTCCCAATTTCGGCCCGTACATCGGAGTGGCGCACTCCTACTGCTACGCGAAATCCATCAACTCGCGCAGCGCCGCCCACACGGCCATGGCCTGAACCGGAGAAACTGGGCTGTCCGCTAACTCGCTGATCACGCGCCACAGCATCCCCACCGAGACCCGCGCCCAGGACTGACGACGGCGGCACGCACCGCCGTGGGCATGCCGCCCAGCGTTCACCGCACGTTTACGCACCGTGCCCTGAACGTTTTATCGGGTCCTCCAGACTCATCAGCCGAGCTGTTTATCGAATCGATAGCTATAACAGCCTGAAATTGGCGCGTCCGGCGATAGGCTGGCCGGACATGCTCCGCTGACAGTCCAGAAATGAGTCCTGATCGTGCGTAAATTGCAGACATTGGTTGCCGCCGCAGTCGCCGTCACCCTTCTCGCCGGATGCGGAGGCGGCACAGCATCGCCCGCCGCTTCAGGGGCGGCGTCTACCTCCCCGGCAGCCGGTTCCGGCGAAACCCTCGTGATCTACACCAACTCAAACGGCGAAGGCCGCGGCGAGTGGGTGACCGCCAAAGCCGCGGAGGCCGGCTTCAAAATCGAGATTGTAGGCGCCGGTGGCGCCGATGCCACGAACAAGTTGATCGCGGAAAAGAACAATCCCATTGCCGACGTAGCCTACGGCCTGAACAACATGTACTTTGCCCAGATCAAGGACGAAGGCGCGCTTGAGCCCTATGAGCCCTCATGGGCGGGCGAGGTTGACACGGCCCTGGGCGACAGCGGGGACGGTAAGGCTTACTGGCCCCTGGTCAAGCAGGCCATCCTGCTCGGTTACAACTCAGACAAAATCAGCGCCGACGATGCTCCGAAGGACTGGACAGATCTCTGGACCAAAGACGCACTCAAGGAACGCTATGAGCGCGTGACCGGACTCGGTACTGCCACCGCGCAACTGGTCTTTGCCGGCATCCTCACCCGCTACAAGGACGACTCCGGAGACCTCGGCGTTTCGGATGAAGGTTGGAAGCAGGTGGAGCAGTACTTCCAGAACGGCAGCCCCGCCGTGGCCAAGACCGACCTGTTTGCCCGGATTGCCTCGGGCGAGGTGGACCTGGGACAGATGCCGTCGTCGATCATCGCCGAACGGGAGAAGTCCTTCAAGGTCAACGTCGAAACTGTGGCGCCCTCCGTGGGCGTACCCCTGGCAGTGGAACAGATAGCACTGGTGAAGGGGACCGACAAGAAGGAACAGGCGCAGAAGTTCATTGACTGGTTCGGCAGCGCCGAAGTCCAAAGCGCCTTTGCCCAGCAGTTCAACGCCATGCCGGTGAACACCAGCGCCGCCTCGAAAGCCAATCCTGAGGTAGTGGAGTTCTTCGCCGACGTGAAGCAGCAGGATATCGACTGGGATTTCGTGCAGGAGAACATGGGCGCCTGGGTGGAGAAGATCGAGCTCGAGTACATGACGTAGCCGCCCCCTATCCGCACCCACAGTCCCACCAGACAGGTTTCCCATGATCCGCTTGGACAACATCGAAGTTTCCTTCGGCGACTTCACAGCCATCCCAGACCTGAACCTCCACGTCAGGCCAGGGGAATTCTTCACACTCCTGGGCCCCTCCGGCTGCGGAAAAACGACGGCGTTGCGCACCTTGGCAGGGTTCATCGAGCCCTCCAGGGGAACCGTCCACGTGGATGGGAAAAACGTCACCCGGCTGGCCAGCGACAAACGCCAGGTGGGCATGGTCTTCCAGAACTATGCCCTCTTCCCCAGCATGAGCGTATGGGAGAACATCGCATTCGGACTCCGGGTCCGGAAGGAAAAATCCGCCGACACTGACCGCCTGGTGCGCGATATCGCCCGCCGGGTGGAGCTCAGCGAAGACCAGCTGGGCAAGAACGTGGCGGAGCTGTCGGGAGGTCAGCAGCAACGTGTGGCCGTGGCCCGCGCACTGGTTCTGCGGCCCAAGATCCTGCTGTTGGACGAGCCGCTGTCCAACCTGGACGCCAAGCTGCGGAACCAGCTCCGGCAGCAGCTCAAAGACCTGCAAAGCGAGTTCGGCATCACCACCGTCTACGTCACCCACGACCAGGATGAGGCCCTGGCCATGAGCGACCGCGTGGCCGTGTTCAACAAGGGAGTGGTTGAGCAGGTGGGCACGCCGAAGGACATCTACGACCAGTCAGCCACCGAGTTTGTCTGCAACTTCATCGGTGATAGCTCCCCGCTGACCCCGGAGTTCGTGGCGGAGCTGAACCGGCTCTCCGGCGCCGGCCTGGACCCTGACGCCAATTCCTACCTGCGGGTGGAAAAGGCGTCACTGACACCGCCGGCGGACGGAGGCACCGCCGTCGGGCTGTCCGGAACAGTCGTATCTCGTACCTACCACGGCCTGCACAGCCGCTATGTGGTGCGGAGCCGCGGCGCGGACATCCGGCTGTTGGTCAAGGAAGACGGCGGTGCCCACCCCGAAGCCGGCGCCGAAGCCACAGTGTACGTCCAGCCGGCCCACGTGCTGCAGTACCATCCGGGCACCGGAGCCGCCCTGGCCAAGCAGGACCAGGCAGTGGCCCTGCCATGAACCGCGGTCCCGCTAACATCGGCGGTAAGAAGGGCGGCAGGAACGGCGGCTCTGCCAGGAGCATGCTCCGGTCCCCCTTCGTCCTGATGGTGGGCGCAGTGCTCACCTGGTTTATCGCAGCGTTCCTGGTCTGGCCCAACCTCAACGTCCTGATTGCAACGTTCTTCCCGGACGGCAGCTTCTCGGGGCGGGCGGCCGAGAAGCTGTTCTCCTCGCAGCGCGCCATGAAGTCACTGGGCAACAGCTTCCTGCTGGCACTGGCCCTGTCCATCACGGTGAACGCCGTGGGAATCTTCATTGTGCTGGTCACGCACTACTTCAAGATCCGCGGCTCCCGTATCCTTTTCCTCGGCTACGCCACCACGTTCATCTACGGCGGCATCGTGCTGGCCGCTGGCTACAAGTTCATCTATGGCGACAAAGGCATTGTCACTTCCCTGCTGCTCAAGGTCTTCCCCGGAATGGACCCGGCATGGTTCTCCGGCTTCTTTGCTGTCCTTGTGGTGATGACCTTCGCCACGACCACCAACCACATGCTGTTCGTGGGCAATGCACTCAAGGGCGTTGACTACCAGACCATCGAGGCGGCCAGGAACCTCGGGGCGTCCACTTGGACCATCCTGCGCCGCGTGGTGCTGCCCATGCTCAAACCCACGCTGTTCGCCGTCACCATCCTGTCCTTCCTGACTGGCCTGGGCGCACTCAGCGCTCCGCAGGTGCTGGGCGGCCGGGAGTTCCAGACCATCACGCCGATGATCCTGACGTTCGCCAACAGCCCCACCTCCCGGGACCTGGCTGCGCTGCTGGCCGTCATCCTGGGCGTTTCCACCATCCTGATGCTCGCGGTCATGTCCCGGCTGGAGAAGCGCGGCACGTACTACTCACTGTCCAAGGTGTCCTCGGCCCTGCAGAAGCAGCGAATCACCAGCCCTGTTGCCAACGCTGCCGTGCACGCCATCGCCTACCTGCTTTTTGCCTTGTACACCTTGCCCGTGGTGCTTATCGTGTTGTATTCCTTTGCCGACGGCGCCGCGATCCAGACCGGCCAGATCTCCCCGGGCAGCCTGACCCTGGACAACTATGTACGGGTCCTCACCCAGGAGTCGGGCCTGCGCCCTTTCATCGTCAGCGTCGTTTACAGTGGGCTGGCCACCCTGATAGCGGTGGGCGGCCTGCTGTTCGTGGCCCGGCTGCTGCAGAAGTACAAGAATTGGGTCGCGTCCGTTTTCGAATACTTGCTCCACATTCCCTGGATCCTGCCGTCCGCCCTGCTCGCCCTCGGACTCATCATCAGCTACGACCACCCGAATCCGCTCGTGGGCGGGGCCGTGCTGACAGGAACCACGGTGATCCTCCTGATCGCGTTCGTGACTGTGAAGATCCCGTTCACCCTCCGTATGCTCAAAGCCTCGTTCGCGTCGGTCAACTCCTCGATGGAGGAAGCCGCAGCCATCATGGGAGCCAAAACGCTGTATGTGTTCCGCCGGATCCTGCTGCCCATTGTCCTCCCGGCTGCTGCAGCCATCGCGGCCTTGAACTTCAACAGCATGCTGGATGACTATGACACCGCGATCTTCCTGGCGCACCCACTGGTCCAGCCGCTGGGGCTGGTGATCAAGGCCAATACCGACGGTGCAGAAGGAGTTGAGGGTGTGGGGAACACGTTCGTCTACACCGTGCTGCTGATGATCATCACGGGGCTCACCATGTACCTCGTCTACGGCCGCTCCAGCCGCCGCGGTGCGGGGCGCAAAAACGTCCCGGGGGCTGCTCCAGATGCGGCCACGTCACCTGGGCTGGTGGCGGCCGGCGCAGAACCAGCCGCCCCCGTCCGCTGATCAGGTGGGGGAACCAGTAACGACGGCGGCGTGCTCCTTCGGGCGCCGGGCCAGCGTCAGCAGCCGGTCGCGCAGGGGCTGGGCGGCTTCCGTCAGCGCCACGCGCATCAGCGCGGACGACGCCAGGCCCAAGGCTTGAGTGCGGAGCCGCCGCTGGCGATCGTATGACCTCAGTGCCTCGTCAGCAGGAAGGACATTCAAAAGTTCCGCCAGTGTGACTGCATCGACTAATGCTTCGCAGGCTCCCCTGCCGAGGTTGGGCGTCATGGCATGGGCTGCATCGCCGATCAGCACAACCCGGCCGCGGACGAAGGACCGCAACCGCGGCGTGGTCCAGATCCCCTGGGCAAGCGAACGCTCCGGAGTGGCTTGGGCAAGGACGTCGCGGATGGCACCCGCGTGCCCGGCGTAGCGGATCCGTGCCTGCTCAAGGGCTGAGGCGACGTCGATTCCCTCCACCCCAAGGTCGGAGCGATAGCTCGCGTACCAGTTGGTGCCGGCGGCTGCAGCGGCGATGCCAAAAAGATCTCCGCGCCCCCAGTACTCGCCAACGTGTTCCGGGTGGACAGGCACCGGTAGCGTACCCCGGACGGCAAGGTACGGAGTGGGCCGGGCTGCGGTCCTCTCCCCCCAGATGCCGCGACGCACCGCGCTGTGTACGCCGTCGGCCCCTACCACCAGGCCGGCCCCGGACGGGACCGCGTGGAAGCGGCCCGTGGTCCGGCGGACAGTGTCCGGCACGGCAGCGTCCAGCAGGCGCAGCAGGTCCACCCTCGAAATGCCGAACATTTGGCCGCCGTTCACGGTAACCCAGGGCACGCCCGCGGCATTGCGGATGGATCCGCTTCCAATCACCGGGCTCACGGTGCGGGCCTCAGCCAGGACACCCACTTTTTCCAGGGCACGTTGCGCGTTGGGCCACATGGCCAGCACTGTCCCAACCGCGGGCAACTCCGGCCGCTTCTCTGTGACCGTCACATCGAAACGGTCCTGGTCCAGGCAGGCAGCCAGTGCCAGCCCGGCAATTCCTCCGCCAACAATCGAGATTGTTTCCATGCGTGCGATCCTACTACTTTTGTAGTGATTCGGAAGGGGTCAATTACACTGGGCCCATGCCTGACCGCCGCACGGAACTTATGGACGCCGCCTTGAGGGTGGTGGCGGACAAAGGAATGAAAGGCCTCACCCACCGGGCCGTTGACGCGGCTGCGCAGCTGGCCGAAGGGACCACCTCCAATTACTATCGGAACCGGGCTGCCTTAGTGGAGGCCGTTCTGGACCGCCTGGAGCAGCTGGACGTCGCACTCCTGCAGGACCAGGGGCAGGCCGGCCCGCCCGGGAACATTGAGGAGCTGGCCCGTCAACTGGCCGCCCTGGTCTTGGCGCTGGCAGGACAGCACGCGGCTCTCACGCGTGCCCGGTTGGCGCTTTCCCTGGACAAACCCGAGGCGGTGACCGCCGGCCATTTCCGGCTGGTGGGCGGGCTGGAGCAGGCGCTGACCGCCTTAGGGGTGGCTGACGCAGCCGGGCGGGCTCGGGACGTGGCGGATTACGGCGACGGCGTACTGCTCCACATGCTCACCGTCAGGCAAGGCGAGCATCCGGACGTTGCAGCCATTGCCGCCCCAATCCGGCGGCTGCTGGCGCCCTGACGCTCTGACGCCCTTGCCTGATTCCGCACGTCGGGGACCGGCCCGCACAGCCGGCGTCAGCCCCGCCGTCGTACTTCAATTTCACAGCCTTCTATGTCACGGCATTCTAGGAAACGGCGCCGGGCCAGCCGGTGTAGGCCTCGGCCAGGTAGGCCATGCCGTGCCGGGAGGAGACCACGGAGTTCAGTTCGCCGAGCTGGCGGGCGCGGGTGAAGTCATCCGCGTCCACCGGCGTGTGGAGCATGGTGGTCATCCAGTAGGAGAACTGCTGGGCCTTCCACACGCGCTCCAGTGCCCGGTCACTGAAAGTGTCCAGCAGGTGCGTGGAGCCCGAGTTGTAGTAGCTGTCCAGTCCTTCGAAGAGGACCTTGACGTCATGGATGGCCAGATTCAGGCCCTTGGCGCCGGTGGGCGGGACAGTGTGCGCTGCATCGCCGGCCAGGAACAGGTTGCCGTGGCGCATGGGGGTGTGCACAAAGCTGCGGAACGGCAGGACCATCTTGTCGATGACGGGGCCTTCCTTGAGTTCAAAGCCATTGCCGTTGACCCGGCTGCGGAACTCGGCCCAGATCCGGTCCTCGTCCCAGTCAGCCACGTTCTCATGGGGATCGCACTGGAAGTACATCCGCTGCACGGTTTCGGTGCGCTGGCTGATCAGGGCGAAGCCGTTGGCGGAGTTGGCATAGATCAGCTCGTCCGCGCTGTGCGGAGCTTCGGCCAGGATGCCGAACCAGGCGAAAGGGTACTCGTGGAAGTACCACTTCCGGTTGGCCTCCGGGATCTGGAAGCGGCAGTGGCTGCGGGAACCGTCCGCGCCCACCACGAAGTCCGCCTGGATCTCGTACTCCACACCGTCGGCGTCGGTGAACCACACCTTCGGCTTGCCCTCGAGGTCGTGCACGGTGGTGTCCGTGACGCTGTAGCGGACGTCGCCGCCGTCGGCCTTCCGTCGTGCTGCGAGGTCCAGGAAGACGTCCGTCTGCGGGTAGAGCCAAACGGACTCCCCCACGAGGTCCTTGAAGTCGACGCGGTGGCTTTCGCCGTTGAACCGCAGTTCGATGCCGTCATGCCGGTCCCCGTCACGCAGCACCCGGTCCGAGACTCCGCTGTCCACGAGCAGGTTGACGGTTCCGTGCTCCAGGATGCCGGCGCGGACGGTTTCGGAGATGACCTTGTGACTGCGGACTTCGACCACGGTGGAGTCGATCCCGGCGTTGGCCAGGAGGTGGGAAAGCATCAGGCCGGCCGGGCCGGCGCCCATGATGGCCACCTGGGTGGTGATGATTTTGCGTGGTGCCATGGCTGTTTCTCGCTTCGTTGCGGGGGCTCGTGCTGGAAGAGCTGCGTGGGGCGTCTGGGCTTCAGTGTGCAGCAGGAAGCCTGACCGGCGTAACGCGTATTCCATTCAACGGAAGTCCGAAATCAGCTGCCGGCCTCGCCCAGTCGCCGGCCGATTCCCCGCGCGGCAGTCTGCAGAGCAGGAACCAGGGCCTGCAGGCTCATCTCCCGGAGCGGAACCACCACGCCGAGCGCTGCCACCGCGCGCTGCCTCGCGTCCAGGACAGGAACGGCAATGCCCCAGGTGTCCGGATCCACGACGCCGGCGAGCTGCGCAAAGCCCTGCAAGGCCGTTTCGCTGAGCAGGCCGCGCACCGCATCCCGCGTTACCTTCCCGGAGGGGTCAGCGAACTGCTCGAGGTACTCAGCCTGCAGCGCCTTCCCCTGGTGCGCCATCAGCGCGAGCCCGGCTGAGGAAACGTGGACGGGCATCCGTCCGGCCACTTTGGCCCGGTTGGCCACGGAACCGCGGTGGGACAGCCGTTCCACGAAGAGGGCCTCCCAGTGGTCCAGGACCGCCAGGTTCACGTTCTGGTTCAGGACCTGCTGGATGTCCTCCATGAACGGCATGGCGGCCTGCCGCAGCGCCAGGGTGGGCGAATTACGGTTCACCAGTTCCCACAGACGCAGCCCCAGCCGAACGGTTCCACCGGCGCCGGTCTCAAGCAGGCCGTGCGCTGCCAACTGCCGGACCAGCCGATGCGCCGTAGTGAGGGGAAGCTCCGCCCGGGCGGCCAAGTCCGAAAGCTGGAGGCTGCTGGCGCCTTCAGGGAACGCTGAAATGACCCTGACCACACGATCCACCACAGAGTCCCCGGAGACTGAATTGGCCATGATCCGTCGCTTCCATTGAATGGGGTGACTTTGTCCAAGAATACCCCGCCGCCTGACTCAGCCACGCAGCCGGCGCGTGCGCACCCAGCCATGTGCCGCCGTCGGGCAGTCATGGAAAGCTGCCGGGACTGCCCGTAAATCCTATGTTGCGGAGCGTTCCCACGATCGGAACGGCGGGGCAACACCCCTGAAACAGCACCACGTGATCCTTGGAACATGAAGCCCACCGCAAGCAGCCCTGCCGCGGCTGATTTGAGCTGCGAAGTCTGCGGCCTGATGCCCGAACCCACCAAGACCCGGCTCACGGTAGCGAATGTCGCCGTCATGCTTCCTATCGAGCTTCTGGTCCACGCCCTGGTGGTAGGGACCCATCTCCCTTACCTGGCCAAGGTACTGGTGCTCACCCTCACGGCCACCATCCTGGTGATCTGGGTGGCCGAGCCGTCCGCTGCCCGCGTCCTGCGCGGCTGGCTGCATGCACCAGCCCTGCGCCACCGCCGTCAGTTGGGGAAGGCACCGTCGCTATGGCGGGCCCGCACCGTACTCCAGGACCAGCCGGGTTCGCTCCAGAAAATCACCAAGGCCCTGGCCCGCCTGGACACCAACATTTTGAGCATCCACGTCCACCCTGTGGCCGGCGGCGTCCTGGACGAATTTGTGCTCTCCGCTCCCGGAAACCTCAGCGAACGGGACCTGCTGGATGCACTGCACGACGGCGGCGGCTCCCGGTCCCATGTGTGGCCCACCACGGCACTGGCCATGGCAGACGGCCAGACCAGGGCGCTGAGCCTGGCGGCCAGGATCGCAGACGCCCCGGACGAACTGCCGCTGGCCGTGGCCGAACTGTTGCGCGCACGCATCCTCACGCCGTCGGAGGCTGCTCTGGAAAAGCACGACGCCGGAACGCGGCTGAAAATCCCTACCGCCTGGCACGGACCCCTCACGTTCGTCCGTCCCGGCGAACCGTTCACGCCCGCTGAGTCGGCCCGCGCGCACCGCCTCGCGGAGCTCGCCGAGATCCTGGCCCACCGGCCCGTCGCTGCCGCCCCCCCATCTAGGTAGCAGCAGATGTCGTTATGGAGCCTCAAAACGACATCTGCTGCTACCTAGTTGGGTTACATCCGGAGGGTGAGGGCGGAGGGCTCCAGGGTCATAAGGACATGCTTGCCGTCACCCTCGTGGTCGCCGTCGAGTTGGTAGTCGTCGTTGTGTTCCAGGGTGATCTCCACGGTTTTGCCTTGGAAGTACTCCACTGAGGTGTCCCGGCCCTTCCCCTTGCCGATCATGCCCGCGATCACGGAGAACCAGCCGAGCTTCCCCCGCGGTGCCAGGACCACCACATCGAGGAGGCCGTCGTCTACCTTGGCGTCGGGGAAGATCTCCAGGCCGCCCTGGACCTTGCCGCAGTTTCCCACCATGACGCTGCGGACCCGGCGGTGGACCACGTCCTTGCCGTCGACAACGATGGTGGCCTTGACCGGCTTGCCCGGCAGGTTCCGGATGCCGGCATCCACGTAGGCCAGCCAGCCCACCTTGTCCTTGAGGTCCTCGTTGGTGTCGGCCATGATCGTGGCGTCGTAGCCCACGCCGGCCATCACCAGGAACAGCTGCTCCTTGTCGGGGTTGTTCCGGCGGGCGCGGACGACGTCGATCTTCCGCTCGGTTCCCGCTAGGGCCCCGGCCATGGCGCCGTCAAAGTCGGTGACGTCCATGCCCAGGTTGCGGGCCAGGAGGTTGCCCGTGCCGAACGGAAGCAGTCCCATGGGCACGTCACCGCCAGCAAGGACTTCGGCCACACATCGCACGGTGCCATCGCCACCTGCGGCAATAACGATGGCGGCGCCCTGCTCCAGCGCTTCCTTTGCCTGGCCGACGCCTGGGTCCTCCTTGGTGGTCTCCAGCCAAATGGGTTCGCCCCAGCCGTTCTCAGAACAGTGCTTGGCCGCGAGGGCACGCACGTCAACATCCACCGGCTTGGCAGGATTGACGATGATGGCCGCGCGCTTAAGGGCAGGGGAGCTGTTGCCTGTCATGGTGTCCTTCGGTGACGTTGGATGGGCGTTAATAGAAAGCGTACTTCCTAAGTCTGGATTTCCTGAGCCCTGGCTTCGTGGTTCCGGGCGTTGATCCGGGCCGACCGCACGATGGTGAAGACGCCGAGAGCATCAACCACGGCGATGACGGCGATCATCCAGTACAGGCCCTGCCCCGCCACCAGGACCATGCCGATCACACCGGTAACAACTGTCATGATGACCGGCAGCAGCCAAACGGGGCGGGCCGTTCGGGGTGCTTCTTCGGGCGTAGTCTGCGGGTAGCTCATGGATGAGTCTCCTCGTGAAACGTGGATGGAATCGCCAGCGAATGACGTGCCGGGCTGGTAAGCGTCAGGGTCGGTCCTATGGCCAGCAAGACTACAGCGCCTTCACAGCACCCAGGACTTTGGCCAGCGAATCCTTGGCGTCACCGAACAGCAGGGAAGTCTGCGGTTCATAGAGCAGCTCGTTCTCGATTCCCGCGAAACCGGGCCGCATCGAGCGCTTCAGGAAGATCACCTGGCGGGCATCGGAGACTTCCAGGATGGGCATGCCGTAGATCGGCGAGCCGGAGGACGTCTTCGCCGCCGGGTTCACCACATCGTTGGCGCCCACCACCAGCGCCACGTCCGCGGTCCGGAACTCAGAGTTGATCTCGCCCATCTCCTTGAGCGACTCATACGGCACATTGGCCTCGGCGAGAAGCACGTTCATGTGCCCCGGCATCCGCCCGGCCACCGGATGGATGGCGAAGTCCACCTCGATGCCCCGGGCCTCCAGGGCCAGGGCCAGCTCGGCGGCGGTATGTTGTCCCTGCGCCACGGCCAGGCCGTAGCCAGGCACAATGATGACCCGCTGCGCGTAGCCCAGCAGCACTGCGACGTCCTCGGCGCTGGAGGACCTCACGGGACGTTCGCTCACGGCGGTGGATCCCGCCGTCGAACCTCCCCGGAAGGCGCCGAACAGGATGCCGGCCACGCTGCGGCCCATGGCCGCGGCCATGGCGCGGGTGAGGATGGTACCGGAGGCACCCACCAGGGTTCCCGCCACCACCAGCAGCACGTTGCCCAGCACCACACCGGACGCGGCCACGGCGAGGCCGGTGAACGCGTTCAGCAGGGAAATAACGATCGGCACATCCGCGCCGCCCACGGGCAGCACCAGCAGCACGCCGGCGGCGAGACCCAGGACCATCAGCAGCACGGCGAGCGGCAGCGAACCGGTCAGGACGACGGCGACAGAGGTACCCACCGCGGCGAGCAGCACCAACGCCATCACCACAGGCAGTCCGGGGAAGACGACGGGGCGGGTGGTCATCAGTTCCTGGAGCTTCGCGAAGGTGACCCCGGACCCGGCGAAGGAAACTGCGCCCACCAGGAGCGTGAAGACAATGGCCAGCCGCACCCACGGATCCGGCGTATGGCCGAGTTCCAGGAGCGCTACCAGCGCGGCAGCACCGCCGCCCACACCGTTGAAGAGGGCCACCAGCTGGGGCATCTGGGTCATTTTCACCCGCCTGGCCACCGGGGCGGCCACGGCGGTTCCTACCGCGATGGCACCGATGATCCACGGAATATTGTCCAGGCGTGAGGACAGGAACACCGTGACGACGGCGACCAACGCACCGAAGGCACCCACCAGGTTTCCGCGGCGGGCGGTGCGCGGGGAGCTGAGGCCACGAAGGGCGAGGATGAAGAACACGGCCGCTGCAAGGTAGAGCAGGGCAGTCCAGACCGGATCGAGGAGGGTCATTGTCCTTCCCCCTTGCCTACGGCTTTCCCGACGGTGCCATCCCTGCCTGGGGCTTCCTGGCGGCCCCGGAACATGTGCAGCATCCGGTCAGTAACCACAAAACCGCCCACCAGGTTGGCGGTGGCCAGCACTACGGCGAGCAGGGCCACGGCCAGGATCCCCGGATCGGCAGCCTGCCCGGCCACGATGATGGCACCCACCAGGATGATGCCGTGGATGGCATTCGCCCCGGACATCAGCGGCGTGTGCAGGGTGCTGGAGACCTTGGAGACCACTTCAAAACCCACAAAGACGGCAAGGACGGTGACGGTGAGCAGGCTCATGCCGTCCATCAGATTCCTCCCTCGCTGCGGACGATGTCGTTGTGGAGCGTTTCGTTTTGGACCGTGTCGTTTTGGACCGTGGGCGAATGGTCCGGAGGGGCGGGGATGAGCGCCGCCAGAGCTTCGGCCGTGGGCAAATGCCGCACCGCGCCGTCGTGCGTGAGGCAGGCGCCGGCCACCACTTCGTCGTCGAAATCAGGGCTGGTCACCCCGTCCCGAGTCATCAGGGCCAGCAGGTTGGCCACGTTCTTGGCGTAGAGGCGGGACGCATCCGAGGCCATCGCGGACGGTGCGTCCTTCAGTCCCACCAAGGTGACGTGGCCCTGCCCGTCTGCTGTGGGCACCGGAATATCTTCGCCGGGAACCGAGCCCTCCACGTTGCCGCCGGATTCCGCGGCGAGGTCGACGACGACGGAACCGGGCCGCATGGCCTGCACCATCTGCCGGCTCACCAGGAGCGGTGCCCGCCTGCCGGGTACAGCCGCCGTCGTAATCAGGACATCCGCCTGGGCGACATGCGGCGCGAGCAGCTCACGCTGGAGGGCGCCGCGGTCGGCGCTGAGTTCACGGGCGTAGCCGCCGGAGGCCTCGGCCGTTTCGAGGTCGAGCCTGATGAAGGTGCCGCCCATCGATGCGACTTCATCCGCGGAGGCAGGCCGGATGTCGTTGGCGGAGACGCGGGCACCGAGCCGCTTGGCGGTGCCGATAGCCTGGAGCCCGGCCACACCGGCGCCAAGCACCAGCACCCGGGCCGGCGGCACAGTGCCGGCAGCGGTCATGTACAGCGGGAAGAAGCGCGGCAGCCGGATGGCGGCCTCCAACACGCAGCGGTAGCCGGCTACCAAGGCCTGGGAGCTGAGCGCGTCCATGGACTGGGCCCGGGAAATGCGGGGCACCAGTTCCAAGGCGAAGGCCGTGACGCCGGCGTCCGCGAGCGCCTGGACGGTGGCCAGTTCGGACGAGGGCGACGCCATCCCCACGGTAACGGCACCGGGTTTCAAGGACCGGGCCGTTGCCGGTTCCAGCGGACGTACGTGGACCAGGATGTCCAGGTCGGCGGGATTCAGGGCTGGGACTGTCATGGCGCCGGCATGCATGTATTCGTGGTCGCCGTATCCGGCTGGGTCCCCTGCCCCCGACTCGATCAGCACGTCCAGCCCCAGGCCGGCCAATTGCTTGACCGTCTCCGGGGTGGCGGCCACTCGCCGTTCACCCTCATGGCGTTCCCGCGGTATGCCCAGTTTCACCCGCCACTCCCCTCACAGCCGTGTGCGGCAGTGCCTCAGGGTCCGTGTCCGTCAGTTTGACCGGCGGGAACTTCGCGAGCGGCACTGCTGCACGTAGTTGGCTAGAGTCTATGGCCAGCACCGCTCCGGCGGCAGTAGCGCAGCAGGCTTATGTGGAAACAGTTACCCACAGGGCCCAGAAAAGGCCGCGGTCCAGCTCCAGGCAGGCAGAAGGGACAAGAGGGCGACGGCGGAACATTCCGCCGTCGGCCTCTTCTGTTTGTCTCGACTACCGCCGGGCGGTCAGATCGGCCGAAATGAGCTTCGCCGTCGCCACGATTTCCTGCGCCACCGAGGCGAGATACGCATCCGGGTCCGGCTGGGCCGCGACGGACTGGGCCTGCAGGGACACGTTGACGGCTGCCACCACCTTGGGTCCGTCATAAACCGGAGCGGCGACGGACATGAGTCCAAGTTCCAGCTCCTGGTCCAGCAGGCACCAACCCTGGGTGCGGACCTTTTCCAGGACGGCCAACAGTTCCGGGACAGTGCCCAGCGCGCGGGGCGTCAGCGGTTTGATCTCAGCGGCGGCCAAGTAGGCCTTCAGCTCGGCCGGCGGCAGCGCGGCGAGGAGCACCCTGCCCATCGATGTGGCGTACGCCGGGAAGCGGGTGCCCACCGTGATGCCAACGTTCATGATCCGGCGGGTGGTCACCCTGGCGATGTACGCGATGTCCGTGCCGTCCAATACAGCCGCGGAGGTGGACTCGCCCAGTTTCAGCGACAGTTCTTCCAAATGCGGCTGGGCAAGCTGCGGCAGCGACAATCCGGACAGATACGCGTACCCGAGCTGGAGCACTTTGGCCGTCAGCGCGAACGTCTTGCCGTCGGTGCGGACATAGCCCAGTTCCACCAGCGTGTGCAGGAAACGCCGCGCGGTGGCCCGGGTGAGGTCCGTGCGGGCCGCCACTTCAGTGAGGGTCATCAGCGGGTGATCGGTATCGAACGCACGGATGACGGCCAGCCCGCGTGCCAGCGACTGCACGTACTGGTCGCCCGCCTGCGGAGCGGCCTGCGTGTCTGCTGGTGCGTTGGTCATGGTTACCAATCCTATTCGGCGGGAACTGGCAGATGCCCCTCAACTCATGGGTTTGAGGGGATTGCTGCCAAGTTCGCGCCAGGGCCAGTGTTAAGGCGCGACGGCGGGGGCTGCTGTGAGCGGGACCGGCACCAGTTCCTGAAGCTCCTCCAGCGTGCAGCCGAAGGTTTCGCGGACCTGGACGCCCTCAGGCCCGGTAAGGAACACCGCCTTGTCCGTGTACACGCGGGTCACGCAGCCGACACCGGTGAGGGGGTAGGTGCAGGCTTCCACGATCTTGGAGGCACCCTCGCGGGTCAGCAGCGTCATCATCACAAACACGTCCTTGGCGCCCGTGGCGAGGTCCATCGCGCCGCCCACGGCCGGGATCGCGCCCGGGGCGCCGGTGTGCCAGTTGGCGAGGTCGCCGGTGGCGGAGACCTGGAAGGCTCCCAGGACGCAGATGTCCAGGTGCCCGCCGCGCATGATCGCGAAGGAGTCGGCGTGGTGGAAGTAGGACGCCCCCGGGAGTTCCGTGACGGGGATCTTGCCGGCGTTGATGAGGTCCTCGTCGATCTCCTCATCTCTGGCCTCCGGACCCATGCCCAGCATCCCGTTCTCGGTGTGGAGCGTGATGTCCTGGTCCGCTGTGAGGTAATTGGACACCAGCGTGGGCTGGCCGATACCCAGGTTCACGAACGAGCCGGGCTTGATGTCCTTGGCCACGAGCCGGGCGAGGTCGTCGCGGCCCAGTGGCGTTGCGGATGTCTGGATGCTGGTCTGGCTGTTGGTCTGTGCGCTCATTTTCAGGCCACCTGTTCTGGTGTTCCGGCGGCTGCGGCCACGCGGACAACGGTGTTGACGTAGATTCCCGGGGTAACCACGGCCTCCGGGTCCAGTGCCCCGGTGGGCACGATCTCGGAAACCTGGACGATGCTCTGCTTGGCAGCGGCGGCCATGATCGGGCCGAAGTTCCGGGCGGTTTTACGGTAAACGAGGTTGCCCTTGCCGTCGGCTTTGAGGGCCTTGATCAGTGCGACGTCGGCGTGGATGGGGGTCTCAAAGACCTGCCCGCGGCCGTCGATGATCCGGGTTTCCTTGCCCTCGGCGAGCATGGTGCCGTAGCCGGTGGGGGTGAAGAACCCGCCGATTCCCGCGCCGGCGGCCCGGATGCGCTCGGCCAGGTTTCCTTGCGGGACGAGTTCCAGCTCGATCTGCCCGGCCTTGTACTTGGCGTCGAAGTGCCAGGAGTCGGATTGCCGCGGGAAGGAGCAGATCATTTTCTTCACCCGGCCTTCCTTGATCAGCAGCGCAAGGCCCTGGTCGCCTTGGCCGGCGTTGTTGTTCACCACGGTCAGGTCGGTGGCGCCGCAGTCCATCAGCGCGTCGATCAGTTCGAACGGCTGCCCGGCATTGCCGAACCCGCCGATCATCACGGTGGAACCGTCCCGGATGCCGGCGACGGCATCGGCCACAGTGTCTACGAAATTCAGCATCGCTTAGCCCTTTCCTTTACGCCGAAGCACCGGCGGTGACGTTTTCAAGCACCACGGCCAGGCCCTGCCCAACGCCGATGCAGATCGCCGCGACGCCCCAGCGCTGACCGGAGGCCTGCAGGGACCGGGCGAGGGTGCCCAGGATCCGGGTGCCGGACGCGCCGAGCGGGTGGCCCATCGCGATGGCACCGCCGTGCCGGTTCACGATCTCGCGGCTGATGCCCCAGGCGTTGATGCAGGCCAGGGACTGCGCGGCGAACGCTTCGTTAAGTTCGACGGCGCCCACCTGGTCCCAGCCGATGCCCGCCTTCGCGAGGGCTTTGTTGGCGGCCTCCACCGGGGCGTAGCCGAAGTACTGGGGGTCGTTGCCGTGAGCGCCGCGGCCGGCGATCCTGGCCAGCGGTTCGAGCCCGAGCATCCCGGCGGCAGCTTCGGAGCCGATCCAAGCCGCGGAGGCGCCGTCGGACAGCGGGGACGCATTTCCCGCGGTGACCGTGCCGTTCTCGGCCCGGAACACCGTCTTCAGCCCGGCGAGCTTCTCGGCGGAAGAACCCGCGCGGATGCCTTCGTCCCGGACCAGGTCCGTTCCCGGAACCGGGGCGACGAGGTTGTCGTAGAAGCCCTCGTCCCACGCCGCCGCGGACAGGTTGTGCGAGTTCGCGGCGAATTCGTCCTGCGCCTCGCGGGTCACACCGTACTTCTCGCGCAGCCGCTCAGTGGCCTCGCCCAGGGAGATGGTCCATTCCTGAGGCATGGCCTTGTTCACCAGGCGCCAGCCCAGCGTGGTGGAGGCCAGCGTCATGTCGCCGGCGGGGTAGGGCTTCTCCGTCTTGGGAAGTACCCAGGGGGCACGGGACATCGACTCGGCGCCGCCCACCAGCATCAGCTCGGCGTCGCCGGCGTTGATCTGGCGCGAGGCGATGATCGCGGCATCCAGGGAGGAGCCGCAGAGCCGGTTCACCGTGGTACCCGGGATGGACACCGGCATTCCGGCCAAAAGCGTACCCATCCGGGCGATGTTGCGGTTTTCCTCGCCGGCGCCGTTGGCGTTGCCGAAGACAACCTCGTCGATCCGCTCCGGATCGAGCCCGGGCGCGCGCTTTACCGACTCGGTGATCACGTGCGCTGCCAAGTCATCCGGGCGGACCCCCGCGAGGCCGGAGCCGAACTTGCCGAACGGGGTGCGCACGGCGTCGTACACAAAAGCCTGATTCATGGTGCTCCTCTAAATCTGTGTCGGGCCCAACTAGGTAGCAGCTGATGTCGTTATGAGGGCTCAAAACGACATCTGCTGCTACCTAGTTGGGTGGGGTGCTAGTTGGGTGGGCCCGCAGCGTTGTCCATGTCACGGAACACCTGCTGGGCGGTCTTGAAGGCTGTGTTGGCGGAGGGAACACCGCAGTAGATGGCGGTCTGGAGCAGGATTTCCTTGATTTCGTCCCTGCTCAGGCCGTTGGTGATGGCGGCGCGGATATGCATGGCCAGCTCTTCCCAATGCCCGTGGGCCACCATGGCGGTGATGGTCACGGCAGAGCGCATCTGCCGGCTGAGGCCCGGGCGGGTCCAGATGCCACCCCACGCGATCCGAGTGATCATGTCCTGGAAGTCGTCGGTGAATTCGTCCTTCGTGGCGTTGGCCCGGTCCACATGGGCGGCGCCCAGCACCTCGCGGCGGACCACCATGCCGCCGTCGTAGATCTCCTGGCTGGTGGCGTCCGGCTGGACGACGCCGTTCCGTTCACTGCCCGGAAGCCCGCTCACTTGGCTGCCTCCCGGGATTCGCTCCAGGAGATGAGGTTCCGGAGAAGATCGGCCACGTGCCCGGGTGCCTCAAACGGCGCCAGGTGCGCCACCCCGCCCAGCGTCACGGCGCTGGCAGTGCCTCCGCCGGCGGTAATTCCCGCCGCCACTTCTTCGGCGAACGACGGCGGCGCAACAGTATCCTCGGCACCCGCCAGTGCCTGCGTAGGGACGCTGATGCTGCCGAGGTCCCCGCGGACGTCAAAGGATGCCAGGGCCTCGCAGCAGAAGGCGTAACTGAAGCGGTCGGCGTCGCGGAGGGCGTGCAGGAGGCGGCTGCTCCGCGCGGGTTCGCGGTCCATAAAGCCCCGCGCGAACCACCGCTCCGCGGAGCCCTGGATCATCACGGGCGTGCCCTGGCTGCGTACGGTTTCGGCGCGTTCCAGCCAGCCCTCGGGCGTGCCCAGCTTGGCGCCGCTGCACTGGACAGAAAGGCTCTTGAGTCGTTCGCCATGCTTGATACCCAGTTGCAGGCCGGTGGCGCCACCGAGCGAAACACCCGCGTAGTGGAAGGCAGCCCCGGGCGCGATGGAGTCCACGAGGTCCACCACCGCGTCCGCGAGGTCGGCCACGTCAAAGGTTTCGGTGGCTGCCGGGGAGACGCCGTGGCCGGGCAGGTCCCACGCCACGACGTCGTAGTCGGTGCCGAGCAGTGTTGCCGCCTCGGTCCACAAGAGGGTGGATGTGCCCAGGGACGGGCCCGCGACCAGCAGGGGCCTGTCCCCCAGCTGGCGCTGGGGCGAAAGCAGCACTGCCTTCAGGGTGGGTTTAGCCATGGTTGGCTCCGTTCGCGTCGTTGGCGGAATGGTTCTCTCCAGGAGCTGGGGACTGCGCAAAGTCTGGAAAAGCAGCGAGGATACGCCGGGTGATCTCGGTGGCCTGGCCCAGGTAGCTGGCCGGATCCAGGAGCTGTTCCAGCCGGAGATCGGTGAGCTGGCCGGCCGGCACAGCCTCGCGGAGCAGGCGCCGGTAGGTAGCGGCCTGTTCCGCGGCCGGTGCCGCGAGGGTTCGGTCCACTACCGCTTGGAGTTGCTGCTTTCCGGTGGCTCCGTCCTTGTCCTCCAGAAGAGGCGCGACGGCGGCCCCCACCCCTTCGGCCAGCAGCAGCGGCCCGGCAAGGTCCAGGTTGCGGCGCATGGCGTCCGGGAAGACCTGCAGGCCTTCCGTCAGCTCTTTGACGTGCCCCGCGGCGGCCAGGGCGAGCCGGAGCAGCCCGCGCAGGGCAGGCCATTCCGTGTGCCAGGCCCCATCGGGACGTTCGTCGTTGAAGTTGGCGGCAGCAAGGTGGAGCTGCGCCGCGAGCTGTGGCGCCTGGAGGGCGGCGCTGCGAACCAGGACGGAGAGCACGGGGTTCTGCTTCTGCGGCATGGCCGAGGACACACCCCGGCCCGCGGCCCGCGGTTCGGCGAGCTCGGCAACTTCCGGCCGGCTGAGGAAAAGGACATCGGCGGCGATCTTGCCGTAGGCTCCCAGCACCGAGGCGAGCGCATGCCCGAGGGACGTGATGGCCAGGCGGTTGGTGTGCCACGGTGCGGACGCTGCGGCCAGGCCCAGCTGGGCGGCCAGTGAATCGGCCAGGCCAAAGGGCGTGGACACCGTCCCGGAGGTCAGCACGGTCCCGGCGGCCAGTGTTCCTGCTGCACCGCCGAACTGTATCGGCAGCTCCAGGTCCTCCAGCTGCCTGCCTGCGGCGGCGACGCCGTGGAACCACTGCGCAGCGCGGAGCCCAAAAGTGAACGGCAACGAGTGCTGGGTCAGGCTCCTGCCCACGCACAGCGTTTCCGCGTGCTGTTCCGCAAGGGCGGCGAGTGCCGCCGTCGTGGTTTTCAGGTCTGCCAGCAGCGCCTCGACCGTGTTGCGGGCTAGCAGCATCAGGGCGGTGTCCAGCACGTCCTGGCTGGTCAGCGACGTATGCACCGCCTTCACTGCGCCTACGTTGGACGTGTCCCTCGCCTGGACCTGCTTCCGCAGGTCGGCGAGGAGCGGGATCACGGGATTGCCGCCACCCAGGGCACGGAGCGCGATGTCTGCGGCGTCGTAGCGGCCGGGTTCAGCGGCGGAGGCCACGACGGCGGCGGAACCGGCAGGCGCCAGGCCCGCCTTCTCCAGCACGGCGGCCCAGCCGGATTCGACGGCGAGGATCGCGGCCAGCACCGCGCGGTCCCCGGTCAGCGCCAGTACCAGTGGCGACGCCGAGACGGGACTCAGCAGGCCGACGTCGCCGTCGGCCGCGCTTCCGAACCTGCCCAGGGCGGGGTCGCTCACTGGAAGTCCAGGAAGACTGTTTCGTTCGGACCCTGCAGGTGGATGTCCCAGGTCAGCCCGCCGTCCGCATCGCGGCGTGCGATCAGGGTCTTGCGGCGTTCCGGATCCAGGGTGCTGAGCAGCGGGTCCTTGGCCAGGCCTTCCCCGTTCTCCGGCAGGTAAATGCGGGTGAACAGGCGGTTCGTCAGGCCGCGGGCAAAGAGGGCCACAGAAATGAACGGCGCAGCCCCGGGAGAGGTGGGGCCGGGGTTGACCGTGGTGAATGTGAACACGCCGGAGTAGCCTACGGAGCCGCGGCCCCAGCCGGTAAAGGTGTAGCCGTCCCGGACCAGCGAACCGGTCTTTTGGACAACCTTGCCGTCGGCGTCGGGCTGCCAGATTTCCAGGATGGCGTCCGGGACAGTCTCCCCGGCGCCGTCGTACACGGTGCCCTGGAGGCGGATGGAGCCCGGCGACCCCGGGGCCAGGAGTTCGTTGTCCTTCTCGAACGGCAGGGCGTAGCCGTAGAACGGGCCCACCGTCTGGCCGGGGGTGGGAACGAGCTGGGTGGTCTGGTTGCTCATTGCCTAGTCCTCATCACCTTCTGCGCCGAGCGCCTCGTTTTCGGTCCAGGTCCGCTTGGGCCCGGTCAGGATGATGTCCCAGTTGTAGCCCAGGGCCCACTCCGGCTCCGTGAGGTTGTGGTCATACTTGGCCACGAGGCGGTCGCGGGCGTCCTGGTCCACGATGGTCTGGTAAATGGGGTCCAGCGGGAAAAGCTGGTCGCCGGGGAAGTACATCTGCGTGATGATGCGCTGGGTGAACTCGGTGCCGAACATCGAAAAGTGGATGTGGGCCGGGCGCCAGGCGTTGAGGTGGTTCTTCCACGGGTAGGCGCCGGGTTTGATGGTGGTGAACCGGTAGGAGCCGTCCGGGCCGGTGATGCAGCGGCCGATGCCCGTGAAGTTGGGGTCCAGCGGGGCCGGGTGCTGGTCGCGCTTGTGGATGTACCGGCCGGCGGCGTTGGCCTGCCAGATTTCCACGAGCTGTCCGGCCACCGGGCGGCCGTCGCCGTCCAGGACCTTGCCGGCGACGATGATGCGCTCACCCTGTGGTTCGCCGTTGTGCTGGATGGTCAGGTCCGACTCCAGGGCGTGCACGTCCTGGTGTCCGAACGCCGGCGAGTACAGCTCGATGGTCTCCGGGTCTGCGTGGTGCAGGCTCTTGGTGGGGTGCCGGAGGATACTGCTGCGGTAGGGCGGGTAGTCCAGGCGGGGCTGGGTCTCGACGGCGACGGCGGCGCCGTCCTTGAGTGCCCGTGCATAAGCGTCTCCCAGGGCGTTGATCTCTGCACTGAGGTCGGCCTGGGTCTCGATTGCACGGTCCAGGGGCAGGTGGCCGGCATGTGGTTCGGCGGCCGGTACGAGCTCGTCGGTGTCAAGCTGTTGGGCATTGGTGTGCTGCGGCACGGCTGGCTCCTTTCGTGGTTGCTTGCTGGTTGAGTTGAAGGGTTCCGGGGCAGTGTCAGCGCCGCTGCTGGTGGTCGTACTGCACCGCATGCCGGACGGGGGCGTTGGGCGCGCCGTAGCCGTCATAGCTTCCGCGGCGTTCCACCATTTCGAAAAACACGCTCCCCACGGTGGCGGTGTAGAAGTGCAGGAACTCACCGTCGGCGTCGCGGTCGTAGAGGAGGTTCAGTTCCTGCAGGGTGGCCAGGAACTCCGGCGCCAGGCCGAACCGCGCGTCGAGGTCCTCGTAATAGTTTGCCGGGATCTCCAGGAACTCCAGACCGCGGGCTTTGCAATCCCGCGCAGTGGCCACGAGGTCGTCCACGGCGAACGCGATGTGTTCCTGGTAGGTCCTGCGCGTACCGGTTCTCCCGCTGTCGGAGTCCAGAGCGTCCGAGGCGCCATCCTGCTGCATCAGCGGGGCAAGGTTCAGCACCAGGCGCACGGCGCGGCTTTCGGTGAGCATCACCTGGGATCGGACCAGGCCGGTGGGGCTGGGCACCTCGGCGAACGGCTGCGGTGCCAGGGCCAGGGCGCTGGTGTAAAAGAGGACTGCTTCGTCGAAGTGCTGCCAGGGCTGGGCCAGGTTCACGTGGTCGATCACGGCGGTAGCGGCCGCTGTGGGCACTTCCAGCCCCTCGCCGAATTCGCTGGTCCAGGCCGCTGTCCCGTCCGGGCTGCCCTGGCACAGGAAGATCTCGGTGGAGTCCGGGGCGGCGAAGCCCTGGAACACTTCCTCGTTGGCCTGGCTCTTGCGCGGCACTGCAGGAGCCTTGAGCTGCTGTGCCCGGGCGGAAGCAATCACGGGCGAATCGACGTCGAAGCCAAGGGCCGCGATCGCCGGCGAATCATCCCCGGACCCGGGGCCGGCTTCGTTGATGATCACCCGGGCGTGGCCCATGGTCCAGAGCTGGACATCCTTGGTGCGGTGGCGGCCGTTGAACTCGAAGCCCAGCTGGCCCAGGAGGGTTTCGAGCCCGGCGGTATCGGCAGCTTTGACCTCGGCAAAGTTGTACCCGGCCGGTTCTGCCACCTGGGGGAGGGTGGCCAGTTCCATGGGATAACGACGGCGGATCGGGGCTTGGGTGCCGGCCTCGCCACCGGTGGCGGTGCTGGAAAGAACGGGAGCGTTGGCGTCCAGCCACTTGGCGCTCTGCTCCTCCAGCCAGATCAGCGACCGCATGCCGTCCACGGCAGTGCGCTCCACGTCCGACTGGCGGAAGACATCGTTGAAAATTTCCAGTGACACCGGGCCGGCATAGCCCGCGCGGACCACGTGTCCCATGAACTTGGCGAGCTCAAACTGGCCCTCACCCGGGAACACCCGGTAGTGCCGGCTCCAGGACAGCACGTCCATGGAAAGCTTGGGGGCGTCCGCCACCTGGACGAAGAAGATCTTGTCCGGGTTGAAGGCCTCAATGGGCGCGGTGTCCCAGTCGCGGGACAGGATATGGAAGGAGTCCAGGCAGGTACCCAGGTTCGGGTGGTCCACGGCCTCCACGAGCCGGTGGGCGTGTTCGTAGTCGCTGACATACTTGCCCCACGCCAATGCTTCGTAGGCAACCTTGACGCCGTGCTGGCCCGCGAGGTCGGCCAGCAGGCCCAGCTGCTCGGTCCGAAGGTCGTCGCTGTCTATGCTGGCGGTGGCAACGTTGGAACAGACCAGGACGGTGTCCATGCCCAGGCGGTCCATGAGCCTGAACTTGGCGTCAGCACGGCGGAGGTTGGCTGCCAGGAGGTCCTCGGACACGCTGTCGAAATCGCGGAACGGCTGGTAGAGGTCCAAGGTCAGGCCCAGGTCCGCTGCCATCTTGCGCACGTCCTCAGGCGTCAGCGGTGACGTGACCAGGTCCTGTTCGAAGATTTCGATGCCGTCGAAGCCTGCGATGGCACAGGCCTGCATCTTCTCCATCAGCGTCCCGGAGAGGCAGACGGTGGCGATTCCGGTGCGCATCAGGCGGCCACCTCTTCCGCTGCCACGAGCTCCAGGAAGTGCGACCGCATCCTATCGGCGTCCGCTGCCAGTCCGGTGAAGATCCGGAAGGCATCCGCCGCCTGGCCCACGGCCATGCGGCCGCCGTCCAGGACGTCGCAGCCCCTGGCCCGGGCGCCGCGGACCAGTTCGGTGTCGATGGGGCGGTAAACGATGTCCGCCACCCAGTGCCGGGCTTCGAGCAGGTCAAGGTCAAGCGGGACACCCGGGTGTGCCGCCATTCCTACGGGGGTGCAGTGCACCAGGCCGTCGGCGAGGGGCAAAAGCTGCGGCAGCTCCGCCGTCGTCCGTGCTGTGACGGCGCTGTCAGGGAAGAAGCCAGCCAGTTCCTCGGCTTTCGCAGTGCCGCGTGCGGTGTCCACGTCCACCAGGTCCAGGGCCTTCACGCCGGCGGCGAGCAGGGCATAAGCGACGGCGGAACCCGCACCGCCGGCACCGAGCTGGACCACCCGGTCCAGCTTCGCGCCCGGGAGGCCGGAGGCGAGCGCGGCGCCGAAGCCGGAGAAGTCGGTGTTATGGCCTATGAACCGGCCGTCCTCGATCACCACAGTGTTGACGGCACCGAGCCGGAGGGCGTCCGGCGAAACCTCATCGAGGTGCTGCAGCACCAGCTGCTTGCAGGGGTGGGTAATGTTCAGGCCGTTGAATCCGAGGCTGCGGGCGCTCTGCAGCAGGTGGCCCACGGACTCGCCGGGAAGGCCGAGTTCCAGCAGGTCAATAGGGCGGTACAGATAGCGCAGTCCCTGCACGTCGCCTTCGCGTTCGTGCATGTGGGGGGTGAGTGACGGCGTCACGCCATCGCCGACCAGTCCCACCAGGTAGGACTCAGTTCGATTACTCATCCGTGCAGCTCCTTTGATAACGGCACCGGGCGGGCGCGCAGGCCAAGGCAGGCGCGGCAAGTCCGATGTTAGGGATTACAGTACAACATTTGTTCATATCTCGCACGCTTGTTCGAGATGCGAACATTGACTAACGCTGCGGGAGCCGGGCGGAGAGCTCGGCCGCCGCCTCCTGCAGCAGGGGCACGTGGGCTATGAGAGCTTCCAGGCTCAGGCGGAAGACCGGAACGGCTGTGGCCAGGGACGCGAAGGCGTGGCCCTGGGAGTTGAAGAGGGGGACCGCCACGGCACGCATGCCGGTCTCGTTCTCCTCATCCATCACCGCGAACCCCTGGCGCCGGACTTTGTCTATCTCGGCGCGAAAGACGTCACGGTCCGTGATGGAGCGCTCGGTGAGAGGCTCGAGATCCAGCTCCTCCAGCAGGCGTTCACGCTCCGCGTCCTCCGCAAATGCCACCAGCGCCTTGCCCACGGCCGTGGTGTGAAGGGAGCCGAGGTGGCCGGGATCGCTGGTCACCCGGAACATCTGCGGACCGTCAACCTTGTTCACCGTCAGGTGGTGGTGGCCGTCGCGGACACTGAGGATGGTGGCCTCACCCGTCTGCGCGGTCACCCGCCGGAGCACGGGCATGGCCGTACCGGCGAAACCGTGATGGTTGGACACCCGCTGGCCCAGCTGGAAGATGCGCAGCCCCAGATGGTAGCGGCGCCCATCCGCTTCATAGTCCACAAAGCCGTCCCGCGTGAGCGAACCCAGAAGGCGGTACGTGGTGCTGAAGGGAAGGTCCGCACGCCGGGAGATCTCCGCAGCACTGGCGCCGCGGGGTTCATCCCCCAGGAGGACCAGGAGGCCCAGCGCCTTGCCCACCATGTCCGTCCGGTCGCCCTTGGCCGCCTTTGACTCGGCTTTTGATTCGGCGGCCATGTCATCGCCCACTGTGGTTTGGTTCACACTCATAACCTGATATTGCCACATGGTGGTAACTATTTCTAGATGGTGATTATTTTCTTGACAGGTGACCACCCTCACAGTCATCATTGCTATATCGCACAAGTAGCTCCCACCATGTGGCTACTGTCCGGGTTCCCCCGCAACTCCAGCCGTGCCGCACCGAAGCCTCCATCCCAGGCCGCGCCGTCGGCCAGCCCCTGATCCATCCGCGACAATGTCGTCACATCAAAGGAACTCCATGAGCCAGATACTTCCGTCCGCCGAGCCAGGCATCGCTGCCCCGGCCGGGACGCCGAAGAAGGCAGCCCTCGCAAGCTTCCTGGGCAGCGCCGTCGAATACTACGACTTCTTCATCTTCGGTTCCGCCGCCGCCCTGATCTTCCCCACGGTCTTCTTCCCGAATGCTGACGCGAACGCGGCCATCATGTCCTTCGCCACCTTCGGCTTCGCCTACGTGGCCCGCCCGGTGGGCGCCGTCATCCTCGGCCACTTCGGTGACCGGGTGGGCCGGCGGAAGGTCCTGATGTTCACCCTCCTGCTGATGGGTGCCTCCACCTTCCTGATCGGCTGCCTGCCGGACTTCAACACTGTTGGCTGGTGGGCTCCGGCCCTGCTGGTCCTTGCCCGGCTGTGCCAGGGCCTCTCCGCCGCGGGCGAGCAGGCAGGGGCCTCCTCCATGACGCTGGAGCACGCCCCTGACAACCAGCGCTCCTTCTTTACCTCCTGGACCCTCACGGGCACCCAGGGCGGCCAGATCCTCGCCGCCCTCGTCTTCATCCCCGTCCTGGCCCTCCCGGATGAGATCAAGTACGGCATCGGCTGGCGCGTCCCGTTCTGGCTCAGCGCCGTCGTGGTTGTTGTTGCGTTCTTTATCCGCCGCACGCTGCACGAACCGCCCGCCTTCGAGGAAGCCCAGAAGACCGCCCAGATCTCCAAGCTCCCCGTCGCCGACCTCCTCAAAGCACACTGGCGCGACGTCCTCCGGGTCATCTGCTGCGCTTTCATTGCCGCCGTCTCCACCGTGTTCGGCACGCTGGCCATCAGCTACGCAAAGACCGTCGCCGGCGTGGACGGCACCACCACGTTGTGGCTCGTGGTGGGCGCCAACCTTGTGGCCCTGGGCACGCAGCCCCTTTTCGGCAAGCTCGCCGACAAGATCGGCCGCAAGCCCGTCTTCATCTACGGCGCACTCTCCAGCGCCATCCTTACCCCGGTCTTCCTGCTCAGCCTGGAATCCGGCAGCGTCCCGCTGATGTTCCTCGCAGCCATCGGGTTCTTCTCCTGCGGCTACGCTGCCTCCAACGCCGTCTGGCCGTCCTTCTACGCCGAAATGTTCAGCACAAAGGTCCGCTTCTCCGGCCTGGCGATCGGCACGCAGCTGGGCTTCCTGATGGCTGGCTTTGCCCCGGCGATCGTGGCAGCCATGGGCGGCATCAAGCCCGGCGGCTGGGTGCAGATCAGCATCTTCACAGCCATCATCTGCTCCGTCGCTGCGGTCTCCGCGCTGACGGCCAAGGAAACCTTCCGGGTTCCCACCAAGCAGCTCGGCCTTAAGTAACGCACCAGCCCACTTTTGATACCGGAAAGCCCGCCATTCCCCCAAATGGCGGGCTTTCCCTGGTGATAAATGGGCCACTCCGGCAGCAAAAGTACGTCGGCGGGTGGCCGGAGAGTCAGGGCCGCCCGGTTTGAAGCACCTCGGCAAGGTCGAAGTTAACCGGCTCTTCGAGCTGTTCGAAGGTGCATGACCCGGGATCCCGGTCCGGCCGCCACCGGTTGAACTGTGCGGTGTGCCGGAACCTTTCACCTTCCATATGGTCGTACCTGACCTCCACCACCAACTCGGGGCGCAGGGGCACGAAGGACAGGTCCTTGCCCGCACTCCACCGGCTGCCTTCGGCGTTCCGCGGCGTCCTTTCGCCTTCCTCCTGCTTGGCCCAGGCCCAGGGATGCCCCTCAAAGTCGGTGACCAGTGGCTGGAGCTCGGCGAACAGTTCCTGGCGGCGCTTCATGGGGAAGGCGCCGATCACACCCACACTGGCCAGTGCGCCGTCGTCCTTGTACAGCCCGAGCAGGAGCGAGCCGATCGCATCCGGTCCACTCTTGTGCAGCCGGTAGCCGGCCACCACGCAGTCCGCCGTGCGTTCGTGCTTGACCTTGAACATCACGCGCTTGTCCGGCTGGTAGCTGCTGTCAAGGTGCTTGGCCACGATGCCGTCCAGCCCCGCGCCCTCGAACTGCTGGAACCATTGCTCGGCGACTGCCCTGTCCTGGGTGGCGGCGGTGACGTGGATTGGCGCGCTGCTGCCGGCGAGCGCCTTCTCCAGGGCGGCCCGACGCTCGGAGAACGGCCGGCCGGTGTAGTCCTCGTCTCCGAGTGCCAGCAGGTCAAAGGCGACGAACTTCGCCGGCGTCTGCTCCGAAAGGAGTTTCACCCGGCTTGCCGCCGGATGGATACGCTGCTGCAGGGCGTCGAAGTCCAGCCGGTCCCCCGACCGGCCCACCAGGACGATCTCACCATCGAGCACGCAACGCGGAGGCAGGTTGGCCTTCAGCGCTTCCACCACCTCGGGGAAGTACCGTGTCATGGGTTTCTCGTTCCTGCTGCCGATCTCCACCTCGTCGCCGTCCCGGAAAATGATGGACCGGAAGCCGTCCCACTTGGGTTCATAGCTCAGGGCACGCCCCTGCGGGACACCACCAAATCCACTGACGGCTTTCGCGAGCATCGGCGGGACGGGCGGCATCACAGGAAGTTTCATAGGCCCCATTCTTGCCCGGCGGCCGCGCCAGCGGTAGGCCCGGTCCAGGAACAGCCCAGCTGAAAGCCTCGACACCATGCGCCGCGGACCTGTAGACCTTAACGATGGTCACCGTCGGCTTTCACGCCTCGCATGAACAGATCAGTCCCCGCCAGCTCCTTGAGGACGTCCAGCACGCGGAGCAGGCGGGTTTCGACGCCGCCATGTGCTCGGACCACATTGAGCCATGGTCTGCCCGGCAGGGCCACTCTGGCTTCGCCTGGTCCTGGCTGGGTGCGGCTCTGGCCACCACAAGCCTGCGCTTTGGTGTCGTCACCGCCCCGGGCCAGCGCTATCACCCCGCCATCACCGCGCATGCCTCGGCCACCCTGGCGGGCATGTTCCCGGGCCGGTTCTGGCTGGCGCCGGGCAGCGGCGAGAACATGAACGAGCACGTCACGGGCGATGCCTGGCCGCCCAAGGAGACCCGCCAGCGCCGGCTTGAGGAGTGCGTGGACATCATCCGGCGCCTGCACCGCGGCGAGGAGGTCACCCACCACGGGCTGGTGACCGTAGAGCAGGCCCGGATCTGGGACGTGCCGGAACCTCCGCCTCCGCTGATCGCCCCTGCCATCAGCGTGGAGACCGCCCGCCGTGCCGCAGCCTGGGCGGACGGTCTGGTGACGGTCAACCAGCCGGCGGACAAGCTGAAACACATGCTGGCCGCGTACCGGGACAACGGGGGCCAGGGCAAAGCGGTCCTGCAGGTGCACCTGTCGTGGGCGCCGCGCGAGGAGGACGCCGTGGCCACAGCGCTGGACCAGTGGAGGACCAACACCTTCGCCCCTCCCGTGCCGTGGGACCTCCCCACTGCGGCCCATTTCGACGGCGTCAGCGGCCACGTCGGTGAGGACCAGGTCCGGAAGTCGGTGAATATCTCCGCCAGCCTGGACCGGCACGCGGAGTGGCTGGCCGGGTACGTTGACCTGGGTTTCGACGATTTGTACTTGCACTTTGTGGGGCAGGAGCAGGCGCCGTTCATCGATACGTTCGGCGCCGACGTGCTGCCGCAGCTGCGCCCGGCGGCCGTTACGGACCCGCTGGAGGCCAGGCTGTGAGGATCGCCGAGACCTCGGACCTCTGGTGGAAAAACGCCGTGATCTACTGCCTGGACGTCGAGACTTTCTTCGACGACGACGGCGACGGCACCGGTGATTTCGCCGGCCTCACGCAGCGGGTGGACTACCTCTCTGCCTTGGGCGTGACGTGCATCTGGCTGATGCCGTTCTACCCGTCACCGGACCGCGACGACGGATATGACGTGACGGATTTCTTCACGGTGGATTCCCGGCTGGGCACTATGGGCGACCTCGTCGAGTTCATCCGCAGCGCCAAGGACCGGGGAATGCGCGTCATCGCTGACTTCGTGGTCAACCACACCTCTAACCAGCACCCTTGGTTCGTTGAGGCCCGGAAGTCCAAGGACAACCCGTATCGGGACTACTTCGTGTGGCGGAGCGACACTCCGCCGGACACCTCCTCCGAGGTGGTTTTCCCCGGTGAGCAGACCTCCCTCTGGACCAAGGATGAACCCACCGGCGAGTGGTATCTGCACATGTTCGCCGAACACCAGCCGGACCTGAACGTGACAAACCCCAAGGTCCGCAACGAGATCGCCAAAGCCATGGGTCTCTGGCTTGAACTGGGCCTGGACGGATTCAGGCTGGACGCCGTGCCGTTCTTCCTCGAAACGCGGGGCCAGCCCAAGGACGAGGCCGCCAACCGCGATCCGCACGAATACCTCAGCGCGCTGCGCAGCTTCCTGGGCCGCCGCAACGGCAGCGCCGTGATGCTCGGCGAGGTCAACCTCCCCTACAAGGAGCAGCTTGAATACTTCGGCGGGGCCGAGGGCAACGAGCTGAACATGCAGTTCGACTTCATGACTATGCAGCACCTTTACCTGTCCCTGGCCCGCCAGGATGCCCGGCCGCTGACCGAGAACCTTAAGAGCCGCCCGCCGCTGCACCCCGACAATCAGTGGGCGATGTTCGTGCGCAACCACGATGAACTGACCCTGGACAAGCTCAATGACGCCGAGCGCCAGGAGGTCTTTGCTGCCTTCGGCCCTGAGAAGAACATGCAGATCTACGGGCGCGGGCTCCGCCGCAGGCTGCCACCCATGCTCGGCGGTGACGCCGAAAGGATCAGGATGGTGTACTCGCTGATGTTCTCCCTTCCCGGCACCCCTGTCCTGTTCTACGGCGAGGAAATCGGCATGGGGGAGGACTTGCGGCAGAAGAGCCGCGCCGCGGTTCGCACGCCCATGCAGTGGAACAGCACCAGGAACGGCGGATTCTCAAGCGCCAAGGCGTCCGACCTCGTGGTCCCGCTGGCCCGCGGCGAGTACGGTCCGGCGAACGTCAACGCCTCCGCCGCCAAACGGGACCCGGATTCCCTCTGGAACTTCATGGCCAAGCTGATCCAGCGCTACCGCGAATCCCCGGAGCTCGGCTGGGGCGAGTTCGCAGTGATCGACCAGGCTGAGCCTGGCGTCTTCGCCCACACATGCGTCTCGGACGGGGCCACCATGGTGCTGCTGCACAACTTCGGCACCAGCACGGTCAAGGTCACCGGCAAGGTGGGGCCTGAGGACGGGCCGAAGCGGGCGTTTAGGGGGGCCACCTTGCTGGACGTGCTCGACGGCGACAACGTGCCGCTGGAGCCCGACGGCGGCTTCAGCGTGGAGCTGGGCCGTTACGGCTACCGGTGGTTCCGCGTGCAGCAGCCGGGCGACCGGCTGGCGCCCTGAGCAGACTGGCGCCCTGCCCGTGTGGCAGCTCCTCGGCAGCTGACAGGTGTGGACCTAAAGTTCCCGGCGCAGGACCCTCACTTCCCAGGGCCGCAACTCCGGACCGCCGTCGGGTGGGTAGTTCCCCAGGACTTGGGCAGCGTCCGCCCATGTGGGGTCGCCGACGTCGGCCATTTGGTCTGAACCGGAGAAGTTGCCCAGTACCAGCAGTTCGGCGTCCGGCAGCGACCGCGTGAAGGCATAGACGTGTTCGTCGTCGGGCAGCAGCATAGTGAAATCTCCATAGGCCACCACGGGGTCCGTGTGGCGCAGGCCGATCACCCTGCGGTAGAAGCTGTACACGGAGTCCGGGTCGTCCACCTGCGCGGCAGCGTTAATCGTGTTGGCGTTGGGATTCACTGCGATCCACGGCGCCCCGGTGGTGAAGCCGCCGTGGCGGGTTGCGTCCCATTGGACGGGGGTGCGGGCGTTGTCCCGGTTCAGTGGTGCCAGGGCGGCCAGCACCTCGGCATCGGTGTGGCCGAGGTGCGTGGTGGCCTCGCGGTGGTGGTTGAGTACCTCGATGTCACGGTAGTCACTGATGGCGCCGAAGGTCATGTTGGTCATGCCCAACTCCTCGCCCTGGTAGACATACGGCGTGCCACGGTGCAGGTGGAGGACGGCAGCCAGCATCTTGGCGGACACGTCACGGTATTGGCCGTCGTCGCCGAAGCGGGACACGGCCCGGGCCTGGTCATGGTTGCCCCAGTAGAGGCTGTTCCACCCGCGCTCCCCCAGCGCCTCCTGCCAGCGGCCCAGTGACTTCTTCAGGTCGGTGAGCCGGAGCTTCCTGGGCCGCCATTTGTTGCCGCCCTCCTGGTCCAGGGCCACGTGCTCAAACTGGAAGACCATGTCAACCTCCGCCCGGGCGGGGTCGGTGAACAGGACGGCGTCCTCCACGGTGACGCCAGGCATTTCGCCCACGGTCAGCAGGTCCTTATCCCGGCCTTCGAAGACCTCCTGGTGCATCTCCTGGAGGAACTCGTGGATCCGCGGACCGCAGATGTAATGCGGGCCGCCGTCGCCGTAGAGCATGCCGTCAGCCCGCGGCCCGTCCGGCAGGGAAGGGTCCTTGGAGATGAAGTTGATGACGTCCATCCGGAAACCGTCCACACCGCGGTCCAGCCACCAGTTCATCATGTCGTAGACGGCGGCCCGGACCTCGGGGTTTTCCCAGTTCAGGTCCGGCTGCTTCTTCGAAAAAAGGTGCAGGTAGTACTCGCCGCTGGCGGCGTCGTACTCCCACGCCGGGCCGGAGAACGCCGAACCCCAGTTGTTGGGCTCGGCCCCCGGCACACCCGGCTCCGCGCCGTCCCGCGGGGCGCGCCACCAGTACCAGTCCCGTTTTGGGTTGTCCCGGGAGGAGCGGGACTCGGCAAACCACGGATGCTCGTCGGAAGTGTGGTTGACCACCAGGTCCATCACCAGCTTCATGCCGCGGGCGTGGAGGCCGTCCAGCAGTTCGTCCAGGGTGTCGAGGTCCCCGAACACCGGATCGATGTCACGGTAGTCGCTGATGTCGTAGCCGTTGTCGTCCTGCGGCGAGCGGTAAACCGGGGACAGCCAGAGGACGTCGATGCCAAGGTCCTGGAGGTAGTCAAGCCGCCCGATGATGCCGCGGAGGTCGCCCACGCCGTCGCCGTCGGAATCGGCGAAGCTGCGCGGGTAGATCTGGTAGACCACGGCGCTTTTGAACCATTCCCGTCCCGCTCGGCGGGCCGTTTCCGACTGGATTTCCTGGCTGGTCATGGCTTCCTCCTGGGACGCGGCGCGGCGGGATACGGGCTCAGTGAAAGTCTGGTTCCCGCAGGTACTGCGGTCAATGGCCCCCATTATGAAAAGATCAACCATGCGCCCTATGCAACACTCCAGCAAACTCCAGAACGTCCGGTATGAACTCCGCGGGCCCATCCTCCAGGCGGCCAAGGTCATGGAGGCCGAGGGGCACCGGATCCTCAAGATGAATCTCGGGGACACCGCACCGTTCGGCATGGAGGCGCCGGAGTCAGTGGTGGTGGACATGATCCACCACCTGCGGGACGCCCAGGGCTACAGCGATTCCAAGGGGATCTTCTCCGCCCGGACGGCCATCTCGCAGTACTACCAGACCCGTGGCCTCATGCAGATCGGCGTGGAGGACATTTTCATCGGGAACGGTGTCAGTGAGCTCATTTCCATGTGCCTGCAGGCGTTTATGGAAAACGGCGATGAGATCCTGGTCCCAGCCCCCGACTACCCCCTGTGGACGGCCGCGGTGACCCTCACCGGAGGCAAGCCGGTGCACTATCTCTGCGATGAGGCTGAGCACTGGTGGCCGGACATGGCCGATGTCGAGGCAAAGATCACCAACCGCACCAAGGGGATCGTGATCATCAACCCGAACAACCCCACCGGTGCTGTCTACCCGCGGCACATCCTGGAACAGTTTGCTGCGCTGGCCCGGAAGCACAACCTGGTCCTGTTCTCGGACGAGATCTACGAGAAGGTGCTTTACGAGGACGCTACCCACATCCACACAGCCTCCGTGGCCGAAGACGTGTGCGTCCTGACCTTCAGCGGTTTGTCCAAGGCGTACCGCATGCCGGGGTACCGGGCAGGCTGGGTGGCGGTCACTGGACCGCACGCCGCCACTGCCGACTACCGCGAGGGACTTGAGCTCCTTGCCTCGCTGCGCCTGTGCCCCAACGTTCCGGCCCAGCATGCAATCCAGACGTGCCTGGGCGGCTACCAAAGCATCGAGGCGCTGGTGAAGCCGGGCGGCAGGCTGCGCGACCAACGCGATCTGGCGTACAAGCTCCTCACGGCCATCCCCGGCGTCACGTGCGTCCCTGCGGCGGGAGCCATGTACCTGTTTCCCCGTCTGGACCCGGAGCTTTACCCGATCAGGAGTGATGAGCAGTTCGTCCTGGACCTCCTCCAGGACCAAAAGATCCTGGTGTCCCACGGCTCGGCCTTCAATTGGCCCGCTCCGGACCACTTCCGCTTTGTGATCCTCCCCTCCGTCCTGGACATCGAGGAAGCCGTGCGGAGGATCTCCACGTTCCTGGCGACCTACCGCAGCAGTGTGGCGGACTGACCGCGGGAGTCAGGTCTGGTTTGAGCGCTCCTTCGCGGCGGCAATAAGCTTCTCAGCCTCCCGCAGGATGTGGGCCGCCGCCGCCGACCCCACCGGCACCGCAATATTCCGGGAGGGCAGCGGCACGTCACTGTCCGGGCGCTGGCCGGCTCCGGGACGGACCCCTGGGACGCCTTCCAGGGAGGCCAGGCGGTCCAGTTCCTGGTCCTGGATGCCAACGGCCAGCGCACTCATCAGCTCGGCGTCTTCAGCCGTGGCGAGGTCGCTGCCGATAAGTTGCACCAGGACTTTAATCCCCGCCAGCCGCCGCTGAGGATCAGCATCGCTCAGGGCCGAGTCGATGCCCCACTGGGCGCGCTTCCACCATTGGTCGCGCCGGTCCGCGTGCGACTTCTGCCGGTACGTCAGGTAGGCCACCAGGACCACCCCGAACGTGGCCAGGGGTGCCACCGCCGCGGCGCCCAGCACGGCAGTCCAGATCCCGTCCATGATCTCCATGCCACCACCTTAGGCACGCCGCCACTGGATCGGCTGGTGGACGCGGAAACGGGCCCGGCGCGGGGATCTAACCGGCTCCTAACCGTCAGGAAACGCGGGCGCAACAATGCCCCGCCACACTGGAAGTGCCGGCAAGCGCAGGCGTCCAGCTCCAGTCCAGGAGGCCCCAGCCATGTTGAAGGAAGTCAAAGCCCATGTCACCCGGGTCCGCGCCCTGGACCAGCTCCACCGCGGCGATGAAATCGAAGCCCGTCTCTCGGTTGGGCCCAGCTACGACGACGTTGTGATCCGCCGTGGAAGCGTCCAGGAAACGGCTCCGGGCATCGGAGTCGTCTGGATCATGGACCGCCACACAGGAATGCGCAAAGCAATCAATACCGACGAATGCAGCGTGTGGCGCATCGCCTGACCAGGAACGTTCGTGCCACTCAAACAGCACCACGACGGCGGGCGCAGTCAGTCAGGACTGCCCGCCGTCATGGAGCCAAGCCGGTTTAGCCGCCGGCCACCGACTGGATAATCAGAACTTCCTGACCGTCCGTCACCTCAGTTTCCAGGCCTTGGAGCCTGCGCACCTCGTCGCCGTTCACGTAGACGTTCACGTACCTGCGCAAGGCACCGGTCTCGTCCCGCAGGCGCCTCGCAAGCACGGGGTAATCCCCGGCTACCGAGTCCAAAAGCTTCCGCACCGTCATCGAGCCTTCGGCGGGCGCAGTCAGGATGGACTGCCCGCCGGCCAAGGGCTGCAGGATGCTGGGCAGCACCAGGCGGATATCAGGCACCCTGGGACGCCGCCGTTTCCGGAACACGCGACTCCGGCAGCCCTGCTCCCGCCACCAGGGCGGCGCGGACACACAGAACATCCGGAAGATGGCTGGCAACTTCCGTAAATGTCTCCCCCTCATCCGCGCTGGCGTACACCGCGCCGCCGCGGGTCCCGAAGTAGACACCCACCGGCTCGGCGGAGTCCACGCACGCGGCGTCCCGGAGCACGCTGTTGTATTCCCCCTCGGGCAGTCCGGTGGAGAGGCGCTTCCAGGTGGCTCCGGCGTCGTCCGTGCGGTGCATTGCAAGCTTTCCTTCGGGAGGGATACGTTCGCCGTCGGCCTTTAGCGGCACCACCCAGGCAGTCCCCTCCCGCCGGGGGTGTGTGAGCATCACAAAGCCAAAGTCCGCAGGCAGCCCCTCCGCGATGGATTCCCAGTGCTCGCCGTTATCGTCCGTACGGTACACGCCGTGGTGATTTTGGGCGTAGAGGCGGCCTTCGACGGCGGCATCCGCAGCGATCTTGTGCACACACTGGCCGAATTCCGGGTTGGGGTCCGGCATGAAGTAGGCCGAAATACCCTTGTTCCTGGCCTCCCAGGACGCTCCGCCGTCGAGCGAGCGGTATACGCCGCCGGTACTCATGGCGATATGGACGTTGTCACCCGCGGGGTTGACCACGATCGAATGGGCGGCGGCGCCCCCGTAGCCGGCGCCCCACTCACTGCGGTGCGGGTGGTCCCACAGCCCGCGGTTCAGCTCGAAGTGTTCGCCGCCGTCAGTGGATTTCCACACGGAAATGGGTTCGGCGCCTGCCCAGACCACTCCGGGCCGCGACTCTGCGTCCGGATAGATCTGCCAGATACGCTCGACGGCGGCTCCGGTGTCTTCGGGGAAGGTGATGGCCCCCTGTTCGGGCTCGGACCAGGTGGCGCCGAGGTCATCGGAGTGGGCCACGGTAGGCCCCCAATGCTCGGACCGGACCCCCACCATGATCCGGGTGCGGCCGTTTCGGGTGTCGATGCCAATGCTGGGAATTTCGCTCATCAAGAAGTGCGGGCCGGAGAAGGACCACTGTTGCCTGTCTTGGCTGGTGGCCAGCCACAGGCCCTTTTTGGTTCCGATCGCCAGGACAAAGCTCTCTGTGGATGCCATGCACCCCATGCAACCACTCCGGCCGGAAGGCCGCAACGGTTTTCGACAGGGCCGGCTCTTAGTCCGGCGGCGTTAGTCCACGAACTCGGACTGGGTCTCGATGAAATCCCAGTCCGCTTCAGTGAGCACCGAGACGGGATTCTCAGGGTGGGGTCCACCCGCTTCGGCGATGCCCTGCAGCACTGGGAGGGGCAGCTCCTCCGCACGCAGGTTTTCCCGGAGCCATTCCTTGGAGGCAAGGTCCAAGTCCAGCCACCACATGTAAATTTCCATGCCCGTCACGCCCTTTCGTATGACTCATACGTTAGGCGCGGGCATGTCCACGTTCAAGGGTGCCAGTCCACGAAGCCAGTTCCGTGCGGAGGGAACAAGTAGTATTCCCACGGCTTCCGCGTAGTAGCAGGTATCGCCGCAGTTCAGCGGCCTTTAAAGTCGAGTACCCGCTACTCGCGACTGCCTCTTGGGGCCACCCTAGCCTGAAGTGACAAGCAAGCTGACCGTGCTGCTGGGGCACTCAGAGTCACCGCTACTCCCCCTCATCATGGTCCGTTTCACACACACTGGGGAGAAAACAATGAAACGTACCGCTGCAACACTGGGGGTCATAGGGCTAGGGCTGATCAGCCTGACAGCACCAGCAATCGCTGCTCCAAACATGGTCATCGTCTGCCACGACGGTTCAGAAACCGGGACCGGCTGGGATGCGATTCAATTCAACGTGAATGGTCTCAACGGCCACGACGGACATGCCACCGACATCATCCCGCCGAATGCGTCCATACCGGGCGGCCTGAACTGGACGAACGCCGGAAAGATTATCTACATCGCCAACTGCGCGCCGTTGCCGCCGGGCGAGGAGCCTCCGGTCTATCCGCCGGTGGACCCACCCGTCGTCGTTGTGGACCCACCAGTCGTCGTCGACCCACCCGTCGTCGTGGTGGACCCACCAGTCGTCGTCGACCCACCGGTTGTCGTGGTGGACCCACCAGTCGTCGTCGACCCGCCCGTCGTCGTCGTCGACCCACCCGTCGTCGTCGTCGACCCGCCCGGTGTCGTGGAGACGCCGGTCGTCGTGGTGGACCCGCCCGCCGTCGTGGAGACGCCCGTGGTGCAGACACCGGGTGTTGTCCAGACGCCGGTAACCACCGTGACCCCAACAGCACAGACCCCCGTGGCACCGGCAACCGTACAGACGCCGGTAACCACCGGGGCGCAGGCCGTCAGCCAAGGCACCAACCGCGGCTTCAACGCCCAGACGGCAGTGGGCGGAACTGAAAGTGCTCCTACGTGGCTAGCGGGCCTGGCCGTGATGCTGGGCGCAGGCGCAGTGGTTGCTGTCCGCCGCAGGTCCCTGGCGGCAGAAGCAGGCTAGCACCAGTTCGGACTGGGCCGAACTGACCTGCAGGGCGCCCCGCCAACCCAAGGCGGGGCGCCCTTCCTGTAAGCAGATTTTCGAAAAGCCTAAGGAGCATCGTGGCAAAGCAAACCGGCAGGCACGAACTGGCGAAACGGCGCCGCGGCTGGAACCGCGCCGACCTGGCCATCCTTGCCTGCGGTGTTCTGGGTTTCTTTTCCTTCACGTTTGGCGGGCCGCTGCTGGACCAGCATGGGGCCGCTGCGCCCGGAACAACCGGCACTGTGCACTCGGCGGGAACGTCGTCGATCGAACTGCCATTGCCCCTGGCCGTTTCTGGCCTGCCGTCCTCTCCCACCCACGCACCAACTGCCGCGCCCGTAGCCGCAGGTCCCGTCCTCCCGGCTGCTTCGCCGCCGCTGCGGGTCGTCTATCCGAAAGCTGCGATGGACACAGCCGTACATCCACTGGCGCCGGACAGCACCGCCGTCGAGAGCCAGACAATCGTGCCGCCCACCACCATGGATGGTTACTGGCTAACACCCTTCGGTGTGCCGGGAAACGGATCGAACAACACCACTTACGTCATTGGCCACAGCTGGGAAGGCCAGGATGCCCCGTTTAACCACCTCAGCTCCGCGGCAGCAGTGGGCGACGAGTTCGAGGTAGTCACCGCCACCGGAACTATCCGGTATCGCGTGGACACTGTGACCACGTACCTCAAGGCCACACTCAAGGACAGCCCCATCTGGGACATGGTGCCCAGCAGGCTGGTGCTGATCAGTTGCTACACGGAAGATCCGTGGGGGAAGAACGTGGTGGTCTCCGCCTCGCCAGCCTAGGAACGAACTCCCGGACACTGTTCAAGCACACCCGCCGGGCAGAGAATGAGCTTATGACGCCAGAACGATTCAGCGGTCCGCCTCCCCTGCTGGTGGGTGTTATCCCTGATCAGCACCCCGAGGTCCTCCGTACCGCGACCCAACTCGCGGTGCGGCTCTCTGCCCCTTTGCTCTGCGCGTACGTAGACGAGGCGAGCTACTTGGTCGAATGGGATCCGGCCCGCTCCGCGCACAGGCTGTCCCTCCATCCTGACAAGGATGACGAGGACGTCCGTGCCGTGACAATGGAAATCAGGGCGGTCATTGACGACGCCGTCTCCACCGCCGGAGACCCTCCCATCATTTGGACCCTCCGCACCTTGGCCGGCGATCCTGCACGCGCCCTCGCCCGGCTCGCGGCAGAGACCAACGCTCCCATGATCATTGTGGGGACCTCCGAACGGGGACTCGCGCACCGGATTTCTGAGGCGCTCAGCGGCTCCGTGGCCTCGTGGCTCAGCCATCACCAGAGCAGGCCCGTACTGGTGGTTCCATACCGGATGCCCGCCCACGAGGACGCCGGATAAGGCCGCAGCTGCCGCAGAACGCCATGGCTGCGGCGCCCCGGAATAATAAAGTGAAAGTAGTTATTCGAGGTGGTGGCGGACCGCCTTACCGGCAAGTAAGCTGGTTCAAGCAGACCGATCCAGCCCGATGGACTGGATGGGTAAACTGCCCAAAAGCTGCTCCGGAGTGCGTATCCCCCAATAACGCACTCCGGAGCTTTTTGTTGCCCTTTTCCCGGGCATCTGGCAACGGCACTCACCTAAGCCGCCCTTCTCAATACCCCCCAGGGGTACTTGTGCTATACCCCCATGGGGTATACCTTGGGTTTTATGAACGTACCGGAAGAAGTTGTCGCAGAGCTGGCCCATGGCACGGATTCCGCGACGGAGCATGGCTATACCGGCAACAAAGAGGCCTACCTTCGCCGGCTCAAGCGCATCGAGGGACAGGTGCGCGGCATCGCCCGGATGGTTGACGAGGACAAGTACTGCATCGACATCCTGACTCAGGTTTCCGCCGTGACCAAGGCCCTTCACGCCGTCAGCCTCGGGCTTGTGGAGGAGCATATCGGCCACTGCGTCGTGGGAGCCGCCTCCGAGCCCGATCCCGAACTCCGCGCCGAAGCGATCGACATCAAAGTCAAGGAAGCCGCCGACGCCATCGGGCGCCTGCTTCGCTAAACCACCATTTACCGGCCACCAGCCGGTCCACCCTAAGGAGCCCCCATGAGCACCACCTCCACCACCGTCAGTGTTTCGGGTATGACCTGCGGCCACTGTGTCTCGTCGGTCAGCGAAGAACTTGAATCCCTCGCCGGGGTCGAAGCCGTGGACGTGGACCTCAATGCCGGTGGTATTTCCACGGTCACCATTACCTCCAGCCAGGAACTGTCACCATCGGAAATTGGCGAGGCCGTGGCCGAGGCCGGATACCTGGTGGTAGCCAACGATGCCTGAGTGCACCACTGATCAGAGGACGCTCCGTGAGCACTGAACATCCCCACCAGCCCGGGAGCCGGGTGGTTGACCTTGAGATCGAGGGCATGACCTGCGCCTCCTGCGTGAACCGCGTAGAGAAGAAGCTTGGCAAGCTCGACGGCGTGGAAGCCTCGGTCAACCTCCCCCTGGAATCCGCCCACGTGAAAGTCCCCGCAGGCATCACAGACGAACAGATTACGGCCACGGTGGAAGCAGCAGGCTACAAGGCAAGGATCCGCCAGTCACCCTCCCACAGCCACCATGCGCACGAGCATGCCGAGGATGTCTCAGGTGGCGCCACCCAAAATGACCACGCGGACCATGGCACCGAAGGCGCCACGCCTGGTGGCGACCACATGCAGCACGGCGGCACGGCCTCCCAGCTCAAGCCGCGCCTCATCCTGGCAGCCGTCCTCACGGTGCCGGTCTTCCTGATTTCCATGGTCCCGGCCTTCCAGTTCGCGCACTGGGGCTGGGCGGCGGGAGCCCTGGCGTTGCCCGTGGTCACTTGGGCAGCGTGGCCGTTCCACCGGGCAGCAGCTATCAACGCCCGGCACTTAGCGTCAACGATGGACACCCTGGTGTCCCTCGGCGTCATTGCCGCCTACCTCTTCTCAGCGTGGCAGCTGTTCAGCAACCCCCGAATGACCGAACACCCCGGGATGGAAGGGATGGAACCCGGCGGCCTCTACTTCGAGGTGGCCGCCGTCGTCACCACGTTCCTGCTCCTGGGTCGCTTCCTGGAGGCCAACGCCAAACAGAGGGCCGGGGACGCACTCAGGGCCCTGCTGAACCTGGGCGCCAAGGACGCCACGGTCCTGCGGGACAGCGGCGAAACCAAGATCCCTGCCGACGAGCTCCAGGTGGGTGACGTCATCGTGGTCCGGCCGGGTGAAAAGATCGCCACTGACGGCTTGGTCATCGAGGGCAGTTCCGCGGTGGACGAGTCCCTGGTAACGGGTGAATCCGTACCGGTGGAAGTGGGCCCGGACAGTAAAGTCACCGGAGCCACCATCAACACCTCGGGACGGCTCCTGGTTCGCGCAACCCGGGTAGGATCCGAAACCACCCTCGCCCAGATGGCGCGCCTGGTTTCCCAGGCCCAGACAGGCAAGGCACCGATTGCCCGCCTCGCGGACCGCATCAGCGCCGTCTTCGTCCCGGTAGTGCTGGTCATCGCAGTGCTCACTTTCGCGGCATGGTTGCTCCTCGCCGGACCCTCCGTCAGTGAAGCCGAACTGCGGGCCGCCTTCACCGCCGCCGTCGCGGTCCTGGTCATCGCCTGCCCCTGTGCGCTGGGACTGGCAACGCCCGTGGGACTGCTCACCGGTACCGGCCGCGGCGCGCAGCTGGGCATCCTGATCAAGGGGCCCCAGGTGCTGGAGGACACCCGGACCGTGGACACTATCCTGCTGGACAAGACCGGGACGGTCACCACCGGCCGGCTGGCCGTGGACAACACCGTAGCTTTCGACGGGTTCACCCGTTCCGAGGTACTGCGACTCGCCGGCGCGGTGGAGGCAGCGTCCGAGCACCCGATTGCCCACGCCATTGCAGCCGCCGCCCTCGGCCAGGTCTCGGCCGCCGCGGCCCGGATGCCTGCCACGGGGGGTTCCGTCCGGAGCCCTGAGGGCCAGGACGACGACGACGGCGGGCGGCTTCCCGCCGTCGAGCAGTTCCGTTCGGCGCCCGGCGGCGGAGTGGCCGGCACTGTGGAGGGCCGTCCGGTGCTGGCCGGCCGCACCGGGTGGCTGCACGAGAACGGCGTCCAGATCTCCCCCGCGCAGCAAGAGGTCCTGCAAACCACCGAGGCATCCGGTGCCACTGCCATTTGGGTGGCCGTGGACGGGACCGCAGCGGGCGTCATCAGCCTCCGGGACACCATCAAACCGGGATCAGCGGCAGCCATCTCCCGGCTGAGGGGCCTGGGGCTCCGGCCCATCCTGCTGACAGGCGATAACGCCGCCGTCGCCGCCCAGGTGGCCGACGCCGTCGGCGTTTCGCCCGATGACGTATATGCCGGAATTCTCCCGGCCGGAAAAGTGGACGCTGTCCGGAAGCTGCAGGCCAACGGAGCGATCGTTGCCATGGCTGGGGACGGTGTGAACGATGCCGCCGCGTTGGCGCAGGCTGACCTAGGGATCGCCATGGGTTCTGGCACCGACGTGGCCATCGAGGCCGCGGACCTCACGGTTATGGGCAATGACCTGGGCCAGGTGGCGCAGGCCATTGAGCTGTCCCGCAGGACCCTGGCTACCATCAGGACCAACCTGTTCTGGGCGTTCTTCTACAACGCCGTGGGTATCCCCGTCGCCGCTTTAGGCCTGCTCAACCCGATGATTGCCGGCGCTGCGATGGCGGCGAGCTCCGTCTTGGTCGTGGCGAACTCGCTCCGGCTGCGCAGCTTCGGCCGCTAACCGCGCGGACTACGGTCAGGCAGCGCCGAAGCGCACTGCAGCCCGGGCCTTGGCCTTCGCGGCCTCCGTTTCCCGGTCCTTGGCGGGCGCATGGCTCACGAGCGCATCGAGAAGGTGCGCAGTGATATGGGCGATCTCGTGCACTGCCTCGTTGAAGGCCGCCTCGTTGGCCTTGGAAGGCTTGGTGCTGCCGCTGATCTTGCGCACGTACTGCAGGGCGGCGGCGTGCACCTCCTCGGACGTGGCGTGCGGTTCGTAGTTGTGGAGGGTTCGGATGTTCCGGCACATAAGGCCATGCTAGGCTCTGGAACGCCTGGGATCGACCCCCTGCCCCATCCTGGTTGCGGTCTTCCGCGATGGGCGGTGGTGCATGGGCAGCGGTCCCCATCGACAGTGTTTTGGGGCCGGGATAGGTTCTAGGTAATGGATCTT
>NZ_JBBCBT010000018.1:0-108647 GCF_037203985.1 Pseudarthrobacter sp. CCNWLW217 | reverse complement strand
GCGGACGCGGCGATGATGATGCAGCTCGGCGCCGACGGCGTGTTCGTCGGTTCCGGCATCTTCAAGTCCGGCAACCCCGCCCAGCGCGCCGCCGCCGTCGTGAAGGCCACCACCTTCTTCGATGACCCCGACGTCATCGCCAAGGCCTCCCGCGGCCTCGGCGAAGCCATGGTGGGCATCAACGTCGACGAGATCCCACAGCCGCACCGCCTCGCAGAGCGCGGCTGGTAACAGCTCCAAAGCAGTACGACGGCGGGTGGTCACCTTTTCCAAGGTGGCCACCCGCCGTCGTTCTTCCCATCGATTGCTCCGCAACCGCCCTTATGAGGCCTCAAAACGGCGGCTACGGAGCAATCGATGAGGGGCTACTCGAGGCCGCGGCGTTTCAGGAGGGGTTCCAGTTGGGCGTCGCGTCCCCGGAGCGTGCGAAATGATTCCAGCGGGTCCCGGCTGTTCCCGCGTGAAAGCAGTTCCTGGCGGAAGCGTTCGCCGTTGGCGCGGGTCATGCCACCGTTTTCTGTGAACCAGTCCACGGTTTCCGCGTCCAGGACTTCACTCCAGATGTACGAGTAGTAGCCGGCCGCGTATCCTGCCCCGGCGAAGATGTGCTGGAAATACCCGGTGCGGTAGCGGGGCGGAATCAGGGCATGGGTCACTCCGGCGGAGGCGAGGGATTTGGCCTCAAATGCCAGGACATCGTCCGGGATGCCGGTTTCATCCAACACATGCCAGGCAAGGTCGAGCAACGCGGCGCCCAGGTACTCGGTGGTGGCGAATCCCTCGCCCCACAGCCGTGACTCGTTCAGCCTGTCAACGACCTCCTGGGGGAGCGGCTCGCCGGTAGCGTGGTGCCGCGCGTAGTTTGCCAGTACCTCCGGCCACAGGATCCACATCTCGTTGACTTGCGACGGGTACTCCACAAAGTCCCGTGGGACACCTGTGCCGGAAAAGCGCGGGTACGTCACGTTGGAAAAGAGCCCGTGAAGCGCGTGCCCGAATTCATGGAAGGTAGTACGCAGCTCATCCAGCGTCAGGAGGGTGGGTTCCCCGGCCGGCGGTTTGGAGATGTTCAGGTTATTGATGACCACCGCCTGGGTCCCCAGCAGGCCGGATTGTTCCACCAGCGAGTTCATCCAGGCACCTCCACGCTTGGACTCCCGGGCGTAGTAGTCGCCCAGGAACAGTCCCAGCGGGCTGCCGTCTTCGTTCCGGACCTCCCAGACGCGGACGTCCGGGTGGTAGCCTTCCAGCTCTGCCCGTTCATGGAAGGTGATGCCAAACAGGGATGTGGCCGCATGGAAGACCCCGTCCTTGAGCACCCGGTCCAGCTCGAAGTAGGGGCGGAGGGCCTGCTCATCAACAGCGTACTTCTCGCGCCGGACCTTGGCCGAGTAGAAGGCCCAGTCCCAAGCCTCCAAGGGGTGCCCGGCGAGGTCAGCCAGTGCCGCGGCCTCAGCGTCGGCGTTCCGGACGGCGGCGGGGGCCAGCCTGTTCAGCATGGCTTGCACAGCTTCGAAATCCGGGGCAGTCTGCCGGTCCACCACGAGTTCGGCGTAGTTGGCAAAGCCCAGCAGCCTGGCCTTCTCGGCGCGGAGTCCGGCCATGGACCGCACGAGTTCCAGGACGTCCAGGCTGCCCCCGTCACTGCCCCTGCCGATGGAGGATTCGAACAGCCGACGGCGGACATCCCGGTTTTCGAGGACGGCCATGGCGGGCTGGTTGCTCGGCTGGATCAGCGTCAGGAGGAACTTGCCTTCGTGCCCGGCGGCGCGGGCGGCTTCGGCGGCGCCGGCAATGTCGTCGGTCGGCATGCCGGCCAGGTCCTCAGCACTGTCCAGCAGGAGGGCCGCAGACTTCATGGCTTCCTTCACCCGTTGCCCAAACTCTGTGCCGAGCCTGGAGAGCTCCGCGTTCACGGCCTTCAGCCGTTCCTGGTCCGTGGCGTCCAGTTGGATCCCCGACTGCCGGAACTCCTTCAGGTATTCCTCAACAAGCCGCACTCCTTCCGGCTCCAGACCAGTGGTGTCAATGGCTGCAAAACGGTCGAAAAGGGCGCGGTTCAGGTAGACCTCGTCCTGGTGTGCAGTGAGCAGCGGCGTCAGCGCTGTTTCCTGGCCGCGGATCGCGTCTGAGGCGTCTGCTGACACCAGGGTGAAAAAGGACGCGGCCGCCCGTTCCAGCAACCTGCCCGCCTGCTCCATGGCCACGGCGGTGTTCGCAAATGTCGCGGGCTCTGGATTGTCCACAATGGCCTGGATTTCGGCGAGGTGCCCGGCCAGCCCTGCGTGCACCGCCTCGGCGTAGTGCTGTTCGGAGATCCCGGCAAAGGGCGGTAACTGGAACGGCAACGGGCTGGGACTGAGGAGCGGATTCGTCATGAAGTAAAGCTTTCATATGTGGCCGAGCATCTCAATGAGCCAAATGCGGGCTTCTGCCTGTTTCCAAACTTAGAATTGCGCTTATGGGGAACAGAATTGGCGCCACTGCCGCGCGTGCCGGCGCGGCCTTGTCCGCGGTCATCTTTGCCGGGGCCATGGCGGGCTGCGGTCTGATAGCCGAACAGACCCAGCCATCGGCAAGTGCCGGCACCAGCGCGGGCACTGGCCAGCCCAGTGCCACTCCGACGCCGGCCCCAACTCCCACACCCACTCCCACCCCGGGCGCCGGACCGGCGTGTCCAACATTGCGTTGCACGTCCGTACTGGTCACCGGCGACATGCTGGTCCATACCCAGCTCTGGCAGCAGGCCCAGCAGGACGCGGCTGCGGCGGGCAAACCCGGGCTGGACTTCACGCCGCTCCTTGAAGGCCAGCGCCGGTACATCCAAGCCAGCGACCTTGCAATCTGCCACCAGGAAACACCGGTGGCAGGACCTGAAGGTCCTTTCTCGGCGTACCCTTCGTTCAATGTCCCGCCGCAGATCATCACCGCCTCCAAGGCAGTGGGATACCAGGCTTGCACCACCGCCAGCAACCACACCATCGACCGGAGCACGGACGGCCTGTTGCGTACGCTGGATGCCCTGGACGCCGCCGGGCTGAAGCACACCGGTTCCTACCGGACGGAAGCTGAGTCGCAGGGCATCATGATCCTGCAGACTCCGGCCGCCAAGATCGCCATCATCCAGGGAACCTACGGCCTCAACGGGCTTTACCCGGAATACCCGTGGCAAGTGGACATGCTCGACGCACCTACCATGATCGCCAAGGCAATTAAGGCGCGGGCTCTTGGGGCAGACATCGTGCTCGGTGCCATGCACGCCGGGGACGAATACGCCAGTGAAGCCAACGCCCAGCAGCAGGAGGTGGCACACGCGTTGGTGGACAGCGGGCAGTTCACCATGATCTACGGCCACCACACCCACTCCGTGCTGCCCATCGAGAACTACAAAGGCACGTGGATTGTCTACGGGCTGGGCAACGGCGTCACCGAACTGTCGCCCTGGTATGTCGTCAACAATGAGGGCCTGTTGGTGCGGGCCCAGTTCAGCCAGGACGCGTCGGGCAGATGGACCGCCTCCGACCTCGCCTGGGCACCGTCGGTCATCGTCCGTGATCCGTACCGCTGGTGCTCCGTGGCATCCGATGCACCCCAGGGTGTGTGTGCCACGCCCGAGGCGGACGCCGCCACCAGGCTAAGGACCGCCACCGTTGTGGAGTCCATGGGAGCAGCCACGGCAGGAGCACACGAACTCCTGATCACCAAGGAACCGTAGAGGCCCTCAGCGCGGGCGCCGGGCGGCGTGCTCCCTGGCCAGCGCGGCGAAGTGGTCGTCAGGCCCACCGGGAACAAAAGTCCCGAACTTGCGTTCGGCGGCGGTTCGGATGAGGAAGTCTGCAATGGCAGGGTTCTTGGGCAGAAGTGATCCGTGCAAGTAGCTGGCCACCACGTTCTTGTATCGCGCGCCCTCATGGCCGTCCCGGCTGTTGTTTCCCGTTCCCTTGGCCACCGTTCCCAGTGGGCGGACGCCGCTGCCAAGCGTGGTCTGGCCGCTGTGGTTCTCGTACCCGAGGACGTCGCCGAACTCGGCAGTGGCCACCTTGACGTTGCCGATGAGGCGCTCGTCAGTACCGTGTGTTTCCACGTCCAGCACGCCAATGCCCGGAATGACCGAGCCCGAGCGTGTTTTGAAGAAACGTCCGAACAGCTGGTAGAGCCCACAGATGAGCAGCATCGGTGCGCCATCTTCTGCGAGGTCGGTCAGGACGCCGGCGCGTGATTGAAGGTCGTCCTGGATAATCAGCTGGCCGCTGTCCTGCCCGCCGCCGCCAAGGATCACGTCGACTTCGTCAGGGAAGTCGTCGCCCACGTTGTACTCGAGCAGTTCAGGAGTGTAGCCATGCCACTTGATCCGTTGCTTGAGGACCAGCGCGTTGCCCCAGTCACCGTAGATGTTCATGTCCCGCGGATAAAGCTGCATGACACGGAGGGTGCCCTTGCTGTCCTGTGGGTCCTGCGTATCCGGGCTCATGAGACCACCTCTACCGTGGTTATTTTGGACAGCTCGCGGCGGATGGCCATCATGGCTGTGTAAGTGCAGAAAATCCGTTTCGGTTTGCCCTTGGCTTCGCGGATGAACGCCGACAGCGCCGGTGCGATCTCGGTCTGGACCGCCCCGACAGGGACGTCGTCGTACTGCAGCCGCAGCGCCATGTCATAAGCCCGGGAGCCCGTCAGCTGGTCTACGCCGCCGTTGCGGAGCGAATCGAACTCCACGTCCCAGAGCCAGGACATGTCCCGGCCGTCGGCGTAGTTGTCGTTGATGGCGATCATGGTGGCGTAGCCGCCCGCGGGAAAGGACTTCAGTCCCAGCCGGAAACCGCTGGGGTTCTTGACCAGCACCAGGTCCAGGGGCTGGCCGTCGACTGTCAGGCTTTCACCCCGGCCGAAGGCCGGCTCCACCTTGGACAGGGCCGTGAGCAGCGTGCTGTGGTCAGCCGTTGCGGCGCCGCTTCCGAGGATGCTCCGGGCGAGGGCCAACGCGGCCGCGGCATTAAAGATGTTGTAGACGCCGCGGAGCTTCATCGCGGTGGTGACCGTGACGCCGTCGTACTCAAAGTCGGCGGTGTCCGGCCCCACTTTGCGGAGCACGACGTCGGCAGCCGGCTTTGCGGGGAGAGCGGCGGGCACGGGGCTGCCGGGGGCAGCCCGCATGTCGTCATCGTTGGGGAAGGTGCTGAGAAGGGAGTCGTCCAGGCCGAAGTACTGCACGTCCTGGCCGGTGAGGGTGTCCGCGATGCGGGCCACCCGGGGGTCTTCGCGGTTGAGGACCACTGTGCCTGTGGTTTTTGCAGCGATGTGCTGCAGCAGCTGCGCCGTTTTGTCGATCTCGCCGAACCTGTCCAGCTGGTCGCGCAGCACGTTCAGCAGGAGGCTGTAGCGGGGCGGCACACGGTTTACGAAGTGCACGGCATGGGCTTCGTCCAGTTCCAGGACGGCGACGTCGGCGCTCAGCCTTCCGCGCCAGTCCACCTCGCCCAGCAGGGAAGCGGCCACACCCCGGGTGAAGTTGCTGCCGGTCCGGTTGGTAAAAACCTTCAGGCCCTGGCTTTCCAGGAGTTCGACCACCATCTTGGTGGTGGTGGTTTTGCCATTGGTTCCACTGACCACCGCCACGCCGTGGGGGAGGGTAGCGAGCGTCCGCTGCATAAAGCCGGGGTCGATTTTCTCGACCACCAGCCCGGGCAGGGCGGACCCGCCGCCCCTGAGCCGGGACACCCGGCGGACGAGCTTGCCGAGCGGAACACTGATGTAAAGCATGCTCTGTAATATATCCCAGCAACGGCATAGAACCCTGCCCGGTCAGGCCGGCCGGCGCTTACTGCGGCTGTTCGCGCATTATGCTGAATGGATGACAAACCCCGTTTCGGCCGCTTCTGCACGCGTGGGCTCGGGCCTGCGGATCGGCGTCCTGGCGCTCCAGGGCGATTTCCGCGAGCACCTCCGGGCCGTGGAGGCCGCCGGCGCAACCGGTGAAGGAATCCGCAGGCCCAAGGAACTGGACGGCCTGGACGGCCTCATCATTCCGGGCGGTGAATCCACGGCCATCGACAAACTCGCCCGGGCCTTTGACCTGGCCGGGCCGTTGAAGGAACGCATCAGCGAAGGCCTCCCCGTCTACGGCTCCTGCGCCGGCATGATCCTATTGGCCAACGAGATTGCCGACCCCGCCACCGACCTCGCCGGCAACCCGCAGCAGACCTTCGGCGGCCTGGACATCACAGTCCGGCGCAATGCCTTCGGGCGCCAGCGAGAATCGTTCGAAACGGACCTGGATTTCAAAGGCCTGGATTTCAGCGCCACGGATTCAGGTGTTGCCCCGGTGCACGCCGTCTTCATCCGGGGCCCCTGGGTGGAACGCGCCGGCGCCGGCGTGGAGGTCCTTGCCCAGGTGGAGCCGGCCGATCCGGAGCACGCGTCCCACGCGGCAACCCTGCCGGGGACGGCTAGAATTGTTGCAGTGCGTTCAGGCCAACTGCTGGCCACCTCCTTCCACCCGGAAGTGACTGGGGAGAAACGCGTACACGAACTTTTTATCCGCATGATCAGAGGAGAAGCGTAAAGCATGTCAGGCCACTCCAAATGGGCAACGACCAAGCACAAGAAGGCCATCCTCGATAGCCGCCGCGCAAAATCGTTCGCCAAGCTGATCAAGAACATCGAAGTCGCTGCCCGCATGGGCGGTCCGGACCTCGCCGGCAACCCGAGCCTGGAACTTGCTGTCACCAAGGCAAAGAAGACCTCGGTTCCCGCCGACAACATCGACCGCGCCATCAAGCGCGGGGCGGGCCTGACCGGTGAAGTGGTCGACTACACCGAGATCATGTACGAATGCCGCGGCCCGCAGGGCTCGGCCCTGCTCATCGAGTGCCTCACGGACAACAAGAACCGTGCGGCGTCCGAAGTCCGCCTTGCCATTTCCCGCAACGGCGGCACCATCGCGGATCCCGGTTCAGTCAGCTACCTCTTCAGCCGCAAGGGCGTGGTGTCCCTGCCCAAGAAGGAACTCACCGAGGACGACGTCCTCATGGCCGTCCTCGACGCCGGCGCTGAGGAAGTCAAGGACAACGGCGACACCTTCGAGATCCACTCGGACCCCAAGGACCTTCAGGCCGTCCGCGACGCCCTTAAGGAAGCGGGGATCGAATACGACACCGACGAAGCCGAGTTCGTTCCGTCCATGGAGGTTCCCCTGGACCTGGACGCCGCCAAGAAGTTCATGAAGCTTGTGGACGCCCTGGAAGACCTCGACGACGTCCAGAACGTCTACAGCAACGCCGACCTCAGCGACGAAGTCCAGGCCGCCCTGGAATCAGAGTGACCTTCCGCTTTGCGGCCTAGGGCGGATGGCGGAGCGTGACGCTGCGAGTACTCGGCGTTGACCCGGGCCTCACCCGCTGCGGCATTGGCGTCGTCGACGTCGAGCGGAACCGGCGGGCCACCATGGTGGGCGTCGGAGTGGTGGGTACCTCCCCGGACGAAACCCTGGACCAACGGCTTCTGGTCATCGCCCTGGCCATCGACGATTGGCTGGACCGCTACGAACCCCACGTCCTCGCCGTCGAACGCGTTTTCTCCCAGCTGAACGTCAGCACGGTGATGGGTGTGGCGCAGGCCTCCGGCGTGGTGATCGCCGCCGCGGCCCGGCGCGGCATCCCGGTGGCGCTGCACACGCCGTCGGAAGTCAAAGCAGCCGTCACCGGCAGCGGCAACTCCAACAAGGAGGCCGTGACCAAACTGGTCACCAAGATCCTCCGGCTAGACGCGCCGCCCCGCCCGGCCGACGCCGCAGATGCGCTGGCGCTGGCCATCACGCATGCCTGGCGTGCCGGCAGCGGCGCCGCAGTAGCCACCACCGGCCCCGGCAGCCTGTCGCTGACGCCCGCCCAGCGGGCCTGGGCTGAAGCCGAGGCGAAGGCGCGCCGCGCGCGGTGAATGGCCGCAGCGCTTGCTAGGGTATTCGTAGATATGTTCGGATAGCCGGTTCTGCTCCAAAGAGCCCGGCGGTACACCAGGAGCCCGGCTTTGATCAGTTTCCTTCGCGGAACCGTAGCGCACGTTGGCCTTTCCACTGCCGTGATCGACCTCAACGGCGCGGGCATGAGCGTCAACGCCACGCCCCAGACCCTCAGCCGCCTCCGCGCCGGCGAAGAAGGCAAGCTCTTCACCTCCCTGATCGTCCGGGAGGATTCGCTGACCCTGTTCGGATTTGCTTCTGACGACGAACGCGAAGTCTTCGACGTCCTGCTGAGCGTCAGCGGTGTGGGTCCGCGCCTGGCGCTGGCAGTCCTTGCCGTGCATGAACCGGAAGCCATCCGGGTTGCAGCCCACACCGGCGACAGTAAAACGTTCACGAAAGTGCCCGGCATCGGCCCTAAAGTGGCTGGCCGGATCGTGTTGGAACTCGCCGGCAAGCTGGTGCCGCACGGAACGGTTGGCGCTGCCAGTGTAGCCACCCCGGCCGAGGCCGCCTGGAAGCCCCAGGTGGTGGCCGCCATGACCAGCCTCGGTTGGTCGGAAAAGGACGCCACCTCCAGCATCGAGAAGGCATTGGCAGACGACCCCGAGGTCTCTTTCCGTGGCAATGTCGCGGAAATCCTTCGGACCACGCTCCGCTGGCTTGGCCAGGACGGCGCGCGGGCCGGCAACCGCGTAGGCAGCCGTGGCTGACCCGTCCGTGGTGGCGGCCGTGGAAGAGCCCGAAGACCGGGCCATCGAAGCTGCCCTCCGGCCCAAGAACCTGGATGATTTTGTGGGCCAGCACCGTGTCCGGAAACAGCTGTCGCTGGTCCTGCAGGCGTCGCGGATGCGCGGCCGGAGCGCGGACCACGTGCTGTTCTCGGGGCCTCCAGGCCTCGGCAAAACCACGCTCGCAATGATCGTGGCAGCTGAAATGAACGCACCCCTGCGGATCAGCAGCGGTCCGGCCATCCAGCACGCCGGCGACCTCGCAGCCATCCTCTCCTCCCTCTCCGAAGGGGAGGTCCTCTTCCTGGACGAGATCCACCGGATGTCCCGCCCGGCCGAGGAAATGCTGTACATGGCCATGGAGGACTTCCGCGTGGACATTGTGGTGGGGAAAGGCGCCGGTGCCACTGCGATTCCGCTCGACCTGCCTCCCTTCACGCTGGTGGGTGCCACCACGCGTGCGGGGTTGCTTCCTGGTCCGTTGCGCGACAGGTTTGGCTTTACCGGCCATCTTGAGTTCTATTCCGTTCCGGAACTTGAGTTGGTCCTCAGGCGGTCCGCCGGCCTGCTGGACCTGAAGGTCAACTCCGCCGGATTCAGCGAAATCGCCGGACGGTCGCGGGGGACACCGCGTATCGCCAACCGCCTGCTCCGCCGTGTGCGTGACTGGGCACTGGTCCATGGAATCGAGCAGATCGATGCCCGCGCAGCCTCTGCCGCGCTGGATATGTATGAAGTGGATAAAAGGGGCCTGGACAGGCTCGACCGTGCCGTCCTCGAAGCGCTCATCACCAAGTTCGGCGGCGGGCCCGTGGGCCTGTCCACCCTCGCCATAGCGGTGGGAGAGGAGACCGAGACAGTGGAAACGGTCGCGGAGCCGTTCCTGGTCCGCGAAGGCCTGTTGGGCCGGACACCGCGGGGCCGCATCGCCATGGCGCCGGCCTGGACCCACCTCGGTTACGCCATCCCGTCCGGAGTGTTCAGCCAGGAACCGCTGGACCTGTTCGAACCAGACAGCGACGGCGATGAAGACGGCGTCAACTGGGCGCCCAACACCCCCTAGCGCCGACCTTTCAGCTTTTCCCTTTAGACTGGGTATGACGCCCGGCACGTTCGCGTCTTTGTTCCCGCAGGTGGCTCCAGCAGCTACCGGTGGATGCCAGGTGGTTCGCCGCCCGGCCACCCGGTTCAAAGAGGACGGCGCCTTAAACCAATACGCCAGTACAGATCGGAAGCATCCCTGTGGATCCCATGAACATCGTCTTGTTCGCCATGCTCGGAATTTTTATCTTTATGATGTTCCGCCGCAACAAGAAGACCAAGGAGCAGCAAGCAACGCTGCAGTCCCAGTTCGCCCCTGGGGTTGAGGTCATGACGAGCTTCGGTCTTTTTGGCCGAATTGTCTCCATGGACGATGAAGAGAACAAGGTAGTGCTCGAGCTCTCTCCCGGCAACCTCGCTACAGTTCACCGCCAGGCTGTCACGAAAATTGTGGAGCCGGCTGCTGTTGCAGAAGAGGAGCCCACGGTTGTCCCTGACGACGCCTCCTCGCTGACCACGCAGGACGCCGGAACTGCCGGAACCGCCGCCGCTGCCCCCGAGACCCCGGACGAGACCCTGAAGCGCCTCAACGACGAGGGCAAGAAGGACAACTAGTCCCCGCTCACGCATTTCTGCACCTCTACGGCAGCAGGTTGCCGCCGGTGGGAGCAATTGCTCGCACCGGCGGTTCCTGGCATGAATAAGAGAAAGATCGACAATGGCACGAACTGGCCCCAAAAAATCAGGCCTCAGGGTACTCGTCTGGCTTGGCGTAGTCCTCGCTGTGCTGACGGCTGTCCTTGCTGGCGGCACCATCGCCGGACAGGCCAGCTGGGCACCCAAGCTGGCGTTGGACCTCGAAGGCGGCACCCAGATGATCCTGGCGCCCAAGGTTGAGGGCGGTTCGGACATTAACGAGGAGCAGCTTAACCAGGCGGTGGCCATCATCCGCCAACGCGTGGACGGCTCCGGCGTTGCCGAAGCGGAGATCAGCACCCAGTCAGGCCGGAACGTTGTGGTCAGCCTTCCGGGCACGCCCTCCACTCAGACGAGGGCCCTGATACAAGCTTCCGCCGACATGAACTTCCGCCCTGTTCTCCTCAACGGAGCAGGCGCGGCGGTCCCCACGGAGTCGCTCACGCCTGAGGACCAGCTGCCGAAGCCGACGGCGGAACCCGCCAACAGCAGCGACACCAACTGGATCACGCCCGAGGTCTACCGCCAGTTCGAGACCCTCGACTGCGACAACCCGTCCCAGGACAAGCAGGAGCGCTCCGACCCTGCCAAGCCGCTCGTGACCTGTGAGCCCGCAACGGCCACCACTCCGGCGATTAAATACATCCTGGGACCGGTGGAGGTCAAGGGCAGCAACATTGTCACCTCCTCCTTCCAGCTTCAGCAGGGCGCGCAGGGTGCCGTGACCAACGAGTGGGCCGTCAACATCCAGTTCGACGACGAAGGTACCGCCAAGTTCAAAGAGGTCACCGAACGCCTGAACCAGTTCTATGTGGCAGCCGGCGGCGAAACCGGCACCGACCCCAAGGCACAGTTCGCTATCGTGCTCGACGATCAGGTCATCTCCGCGCCGCGCTCCCTTGCTGTCATCACCGACGGGCGCCCGCAGATCACCGGTGGCTTCACAGAGCAGACGGCTAAGGCGCTCTCAGACCAGCTTCGGTTCGGTGCGCTGCCTATCAGCTTCGAGATCCAGAGTGAGCAGCAGATCTCCGCGACATTGGGTGGCGAGCAGCTCCGCATGGGCCTCCTGGCCGGCGTGATCGGCCTGCTGCTCGTGGTGGTTTATTCGCTCTTCCAATATCGTGCCCTGGGCTTCGTCACGATCGCCTCGCTGGTGGTGGCCGGTGCACTGACGTACCTCGCCATCGCCATCCTGGGCTGGACCGAAAACTACCGGCTCTCACTCGCCGGCGTTGCCGGTCTTATCGTGGCAATCGGCCAGACAGCGGACTCGTTCATCGTCTACTTCGAACGCATCCGTGACGAGTTGCGCGAAGGCCGCGGCCTGGTCTCCGCCGTCGAGAACGGGTGGAAGCGCGCCAAGCGGACGGTCCTGGCCTCCAAGGCAGTCAACCTGCTGGCTGCCCTCGTGCTCTACTTTGTGGCAGTGGGCAACGTCCGCGGCTTTGCGTTCACGCTCGGCCTGACAGCCATCGCCGACCTCATTGTCGTCTTTATGTTCACGCACCCGACGCTGCAGATGCTTGCGCGCACCAGGTTCTTCGGAGAGGGCCACCGGTTCTCCGGCCTTGATCCGAAGCAACTCGGGGCAGTGCCGCTGTATCGCGGAGCCGGACGCCTGCGCACCCCTGACTCGAAGCCTGCTGCGGTCCGGGCAAAGAACACCGGTGCTGTCGCTGAGGCAGAGCGCAGGATGACCATCGCGGAACGTCGCCTCGCGGAGAAGCAGGAGCAGCTTACCGGCTCCTCCAAGAGCGCATCCAAGGAGAACAAGTAAATGTCCAGCTTTGCCACTTTCGGTAACGAGCTCTACACAGGCAAGCGCTCGTACGACTTTGTCGGCGCCAAGAAGATCTGGTTCCTCATTGCGGCCGTGGCCGTTGCCCTGTCCATCCTTATCCCGGTGGCCAAGGGCGGGTTCAACCTGGGCATCGAGTTCCGCGGCGGCTCTGAGTTCACCGTGTCGAACGTCAAGACCACCGATGCCGCCGTGGGCGAAAAGGCCGTTCAGGATGTCGTCGCGGGAAGCATTCCGCGCGTGGCCAACGTGGCCGGCACCACCATGCGCATCCAAACGGACAAGCTCACTGACGACGAGACCCTCAAGATCAAGGAGGGGCTGACGGCTGCTTATGGCGTCACTGACAACGAGGTGACGTCCACCTTTGTGGGTCCCACCTGGGGCGCCGACGTCACCAAGCAGGCGCTGATCGGCCTGGTCATCTTCGTGGTGCTCGCTGCGCTCCTCATGGCGCTCTACTTCCGGACCTGGAAGATGTCCCTCTCTGCTATCGCCGGGATGGCGGTGACGATGTTCATCACTGCCGGGGTATATGCCTTGAGCGACTTTGAGGTGACACCTTCGGCCATCATCGGGTTCCTGACCGTGCTCAGCTACTCCCTGTATGACACCGTGGTGGTCTTCGACAAGATCCGCGAAAACACCGCCGATCTTGATGCGTCCACCCGCCGGACTTTTGGCGAGGAGGTCAACCTCGCGGTGAACCAGACCCTGGTGCGTTCCATCAACACCATGATGGTCGCAATCCTCCCCGTGGGCGCCATCCTGTTCATCGGTGCGGGCCTGCTGGGGGCGGGCACGCTCAGAGACCTGTCGCTGGCATTGTTCGTCGGCATCCTTATTGGGACGGCGGCAACCATCTTCGTGGCAGCCCCCATGTATGCCTGGCTGCGCCAGAATGAACCTGACCTTGTGAAGCAGGCCAAGCGCGTGGAGCACCGGCGGAACGAGGCCGCGTCCAAGGCCGCCGCTCCAGCCGAACCCGCCCAGGCCTGACACCCGAAGCACAGGGGCCGGCCGGCATCAGGAGACTGATGCCGGCCGGCCCCTTCGCATTTAATCGCCGGTTACATATGTGTGCTGATCGGGGAATAGACTGGGGTAATTAAACGGGTCGTGAGGGGTGCTTCATTGGAAGAACGTTCGGCGTCGGCGCCAACGGCAGACGGAGATAACGGTCCGGGCCGCGGACCGCAAACCGGGCTGGTCCCTGCCGCACGCCCAGGACAGGCCGTCCCCGTTGACAACTCGGGGGCCCGGCCCACGTTCCCTGGAAGGCGCGAACGCACGCGTTCGCGCCTGGCACGGCTCACCGGTCGCGGCGGCGCCACCTATTCGCCCATCCTCGAACCGTTGCTCAGGACCGTCCGGGCCAATAACCCAAAAGAGGACTTCGACCTCATCCAGCGGGCCTTCGACGTCGCCGAGCGAAGCCACCGCGGGCAGAAACGCAAAAGCGGTGACCCGTATATCACCCACCCCGTTGCCGTGGCCACCATTCTGGCCGAGCTGGGCCTTAGTGGAACCACGCTGGCCGCTGCGCTGCTCCACGACACCGTGGAAGACACTCCCTACACGCTGGCGGACCTGAAGAGGGACTTCGGGCCCGAGGTTGCCATGCTCGTTGACGGCGTCACCAAGCTGGACAAGGTCAGCTTCGGGGAAGCGGCCCAGTCAGAGACCGTTCGCAAAATGGTTGTGGCCATGGCCAAGGACATCCGCGTCCTGATGATCAAACTGGCGGACAGGCTTCACAACGCCCGCACATGGCGCTTTGTCTCCGCTGAATCCTCCGCGCGGAAAGCGCGCGAAACCCTGGAGATCTTCGCACCCCTTGCCCACCGCCTGGGCATGAACACCATCAAATGGGAACTGGAGGACCTGTCCTTCGCGGCCCTCTACCCGAAGGTCTATGAGGAAATCGTCCGGATGGTGGGAGACCGCACCCCGGAGCGCGAGAAGAGCCTGGGCGTCATTCGCGACCAGATCACCGAGGACCTCCGGGCCGCCAGGATCAAGGCCACGATTACCGGCCGGCCGAAGCATTATTACTCGATCTACCAAAAGATGGTGGTCCGGGACAAAGACTTCGATGACATCAATGACCTGATGGGTGTCCGCGTGCTGGTGGACTCCGTGCGGGACTGTTATGCGGCGCTGGGGACCATGCATGCGCGCTGGAACCCGTTGCCGGGGCGGTTCAAGGACTACATAGCGATGCCGAAGTTCAATATGTACCAGTCCCTGCACACTACGGTGATTGGGCCTGGCGGCAAGCCGGTGGAGATCCAGATCCGGACCCACGAGATGCACCGCCGCGCAGAATACGGCGTGGCCGCACACTGGAAGTACAAGGACCAGCCCAACCGTACGGCCACCGGCCCGGGCAGCCCTCGCGACGGTGACATGGGCTGGCTGCGGTCGCTGGTGGACTGGCAGCAGGAGACTTCCGATCCCGGGGAGTTCCTGGATTCGCTCCGGTTCGAGATCAACGCCCGTGAAGTGTTTGTTTTCACGCCCAAGGGTGAAGTGATGGCACTGCCGGCCGGATCCACTCCGGTTGACTTTGCCTACGCCGTCCACACCGAGGTGGGACACCGGACCATCGGTGCCCGCGTCAACGGCAAGCTGGTCCCGCTCAACAGTGAACTGAACCACGGCGACTGGGTGGAGATCTTCACCTCGAAGGCCGAAGGAGCCGGCCCCAGCCAGGACTGGCAGCATTTCGTCAAGAGCGCCCGTGCACGGAACAAGATCCGCCAGTGGTTCAGCAAGGAACGCCGCGAAGAGGCGATCGACCGCGGCAAGGAACTCCTGACCCGCGCTATGCGCAAGCAAAACCTGCCGCTGCAGCGCCTGATGACGCACGAGGCGCTGGCCGCGGTGGCGGAAGACTTCAAGTACGTGGACATCTCCGGCCTCTATGCCGGCGTTGGAGACGGTCACACGTCAGCGCAATCGGTGATGGAAAAGCTCGTGGAGAGCCTCGGCGGAAGCGAAAGCACCGACGACGACATCACCGAAGTCAGCATCCCCACCCAGGTTGCCAAGACCCGCTTCTCTGATTCCGGCGTGGTAGTGCGCGGCGTTGGCGACGTCTGGGTGAAGTTGGCGCGCTGCTGCACCCCCGTACCCCCGGACCCGATCCTCGGATTCGTCACGCGCGGCTCCGGCGTGTCCGTACACCGCACCGACTGCACCAACATCTCGGACCTGAAGGACCAACCAGACAGGATTGTGGATGTCGACTGGGCACCCACGCAGTCGAGTGTGTTCCTGGTGGAGATCCAGGTCGAAGCGCTGGACCGTAAATCGCTGCTGTCTGATGTCACCCGGGTCCTTTCCGAGAACCATGTGAACATTCTGGCCGCGAGCGTACATACCTCCACGGATCGGGTAGCCATTTCACGGTTCGCCTTCGAGATGGGCGATCCCAAGTACCTTAGCCACGTCCTCAGCGCTGTCCGGCGGATCGACGGCGTTTTCGACGTCTACCGGACTACCGGCAACAAGCGCCGGAGCTAGGCGGGCGAGTTTCTCCAGGGCAGAGCGCTTATGGGGCACGCGCGGCGTGGACTCGATGGCCAGGACCAGCAGGCGTAGCCGGACGTCGTTCTGTGGCCTGGACAGCAGCGCCTCCAACACTGGAAGTGCCCGCTGGGCGTCCACGTGCAAGGCGATATCCAGAGCCGTGCGGAGCGGACTGGAGATCATCAGGCCACCCAGGCTGACCACATCGCATGGCCCCAGCCTGACTTCGTGCAGCGTGCACCCTCGGGTGTTTCGCAGGCTGGAGATGCGACGCTTGGCATCCACGAGCAGGGCCAACCGGTCAGGTTCGCCGGCGCACCCGTAGATCCAGGCTGCGGTCATCCGTCCGGCGACCACGCGTTGTCTGATGGCTGCAGGCACGCTGTTGGCCGCTGCCCGTGCCCTCATCTGCGGCGATGGAGCAACGCCTGGGAGGGCATAGCCATGCTGATGGAATTGGCTGAGCACCCCATCACCGGCCATCGCCTGAAGTTCCGGCCACGTGAAGGGGATACCCGGTGAGTACAGTTCGGGGAACCGGGGGAAAGCAGGTGCAGGCGCAGTTGCCGCAACGGCGGGCGAAGGGGACGGAGTGGCCATTCAGCCATCCTGCCGGGTTGCCCGCAAACGAGTACAGGCCCGGCTCCGGTTATGTGGATAACCGGAACCGGACCTGCGTGTCCAGCCGTGACGCCCCTGAAGGGCCGCCGCCTAGGAGAGTTCGCTGGCCGAGCGCTGGATCTGGTCCAGCCATGCCTGCCGTGCGTCAAGGGCTTCCTTGGCGGCCTTGATCTTGCGCTGGTCGCCGGCCTTCTCCGCCTTGGCGAGGTCATCCTGCAGACCTGCGATGGCGGCTTCCAGCTGGGACAGCGCGCTGTTGGTGCGCGCTTTGGTCTCGGGGTTGGACCGCTGCCAGTTTTCCTCTTCCGCGTGGCGGACGGCGTCCTCCACCTTGCGGAGGCCGGCTTCAATGCGGCCCATGTCGGCGCGCGGAACCTTACCGGCCTCTTCCCACCGGTCGCGGACGGACTGGAGTGCCTTCTTGGCGGCGGCAAGGTCCTTTACCGGAAGGATTGCGTTGGCCTCAACGAGGAGTGCTTCCTTCACGGTGAGGTTGGCCGCGTATTCCTGGTCGATCTCTTCGTTGGCGGCCTGCCGGTTGGTGAAGAAGACGTCCTGGGCCGCGCGGAAGCGTGCCCACAGGGCGTCGTCATCCTTTCGGCTGGCGCGCGGCGAGGCTTTCCAGTCGTCCATCAGCCGGCGGTATTCACCCGCCGCATAGCCCCAGTCGGTGGAGGTGGACAGGGCCTCGGCCTCTGCAATCAGCTTCTCCTTGGCCGTCTTTGCCGCCGAGTTGTTGCTGTCCAGCTGGGAGAAGTAGGCCCGGCGGTGGCGGTCGAAGACGGTCCGCGCCGCGCGGAAGCGCTTCCAGAGGGCGTCCTCGTTGCTGCGGCCCAAGCGTACGCCGCTCTTTTGGGCTGTCTTCCAGCTTTCGAACAGCTCGTTCATGCGGGCGCTGGAGGTCTTCCACTGGATTTGGGAAGGGTCCTGGCCGGAGATGCTTTCGGCTTCGGCAACGATCGCTTCGCGGGCGGCCAGCTCCGCGGTGCGAACGGCGTCGTGCTCGGCCTTCTCGGTCTTTTCAAGCTCCTTGACCTGTTCGGAAAGCTTGTCGAGGCGGGTCTCAGCGGCACGGATGTCGCCCACCATGTTCCGCTCGGCCAGCTGTTCGCGCAGGTGTGTGACCGTCTTTTGCATGTCGGTGCTCGGTGCTTTGGAACTTACCCGCTGTTCCAGCAGTACGATCTGGGCCAGGATGTCATCGAACTTGCGGGCGAAGTACGCCAGGGCTTCGTCGTTGCTGACACCGGGGTACTGCCCGACTGCATGCTCCTCGCCGTCGATGGTCAGGAAAACGTGGCCGTCGCCTTCGACGCGGCCCCAGCGCGAAGCCTCGGCCAGAGACGTTGCGGGTACTACAGGCGCGGGTGCCGCAGCAGGAGCGGCGGCCGCCGGCTTAGGACGGGACGCGAAAGCGGCCGGTGACGGCGCAGGACGCGGTGCGGCGGCCGGCCGAGGCGATACCCCAGAAGCGGAATCGGCCGGGGTTGCGGCCTCGGCAGCAGCGGCGGGGGCACCGGCCTCGGAGGCTGTCTCCTCAGCGGAACCGGCCGGGGCATCGGTTTCAGAAGATTCCTCAGCAGTTGCGGGGGCCTCCTCTGCAACGGCGTCGCCGGACTGTGCACCATCGGAGGGCGCAGGTTCGGACGGCGCACCTTCCGAAACGGCATCGTCGGTCGGTGTATCTTCAACCGATGCCGTCCCGTTGCCGGGCTCCAGGACCGCGGACTCCTCGGCCGTTGCTTGGTCAGCCACTGCCGGTTCAGCCACGGGGGCCGTTTCCTCGGTCAGGTCTGCTGCTGTTTCGTCGGATTTCTGACTGTCTGTCACCGCTAAAAGTCTTTCGCTTGGAGGGAAATACTCACGTACTGCACCGTGGCCGTGAAGGCCTGGCTTCCTACTTCAGAGAAACCGAGTCTATCGTGACTGGTTGCACAGGTGCGCCGTCTGTGGCGCTGGAACCGGGAGTGATTCCCGCGGCGGCAATGGCATTCACTGCGTCCATTCCGGAGGTCACCTTGCCCACCACCGTATAGCCCCCGGCCGAGTCGGCGGGAATCACCGTGTCTTTGTAGACCACGAAGAACTGCTTGCCGTTTCCGTACGCGTTGTCGCCGGAGCGTGCCACAGCGATCGTGCCGGCAGGGTAGGTGTTGTCCGGCGGAGTGTTCTCGAGGGGACCCCAGGTGTAGTCCGGGTCGGCCGAGGCGGAGGCGCCGCCGCACTGCAGGAGGCCGAACGAGTCAGCGGTGGTCAGGCGGTGGCAGGCGCTGCCGTTGTAAAAACCCTCGTCCGTGAGCGTTTTGAAGACGGCGGCAGCCTGGGGCGCCTTGGTGCCGTCGATTTCGATGCCGAGCACGTTCCCGTTGAGCGTCATTTCCCCGGTAAAAACTTTGCCGGCAGCGGTGTCCGCCGCCGGAATGTTGGGACCGTTAGTGGGCGGTGCGGACGGCGTGGGGGAGGCGGAAGGGCTGGTGAGCCCGGCCTGGGCCGCAGCATATTCCTCTTCCGTGGGGTTTCCGGCAAAGGCAGTGAGTTGGAGCACGACGGCGAGGATAACGGCGGCAGCACCGGCACCGGCGGCAATAATATTGTCCCGTTTGCGCCTTTGCTCCTGCTCCCGCCGCAGCTCGCGCTTGGCTTCCATCTGCTGGATGCGCCGTTTGGCCTCGCGGGCGCTGCGTGAACTGGCCGCCAATGGTCCTCCTGATAGTCGCCGCTGCGGCGTGCCTGGTGGTTCCGGTGCGCCTGCAGTTCCTTGACAGCATTTACTGCGCTCACCCGCACATTAGAGATGCAGGCGGATGACGCATAAACTGACTGCCGCACATAGTTTATGCATGAGTTGTCGGCAACCGCCGTTCCCGCCCCGTTTCGGGTGGAATGCCGGCAAAGTCCCAGGCACCCTTCATCCAGAGGAGATATTCCACCATGGCACGCACCGCCTCCCTGTCCGGATTCCCAGAGTGGCTTCCCGAGGAGCGGCTGGTGGAGCTGCATGTGCTGGACACCCTCCGCAAGGTTTTTGAGCTGCACGGGTTCGCCTCCATCGAGACCCGTGCCGTCGAAACGGTTGGCCAGCTGCTGCGCAAGGGCGAAATCGACAAAGAGGTGTATGGGCTTAGCCGCCTCCAGGATGACGAGGGCGAGGAGTCCAAGGCCGGCAGGCACGATCCGCACGCCCTGGCCCTGCACTTCGACCTGACGGTGCCCTTCGCCCGCTACGTCGTAGAGAACGCCGGCTACCTTGCCTTCCCGTTCCGCCGCTACCAGATTCAGAAAGTGTGGCGCGGAGAGCGTCCGCAGGAGGGCCGCGCCCGCGAATTCACGCAGGCTGACATCGACGTGGTGGGCGACGGCGAACTGCCGTTCCGCTACGACGTGGAGATCGCCCTGGTGATCGCCGAGGCCCTCAGTGCCTTGCCTATCCCGGATTTCCGCCTGCGTATCAATAACCGCAAACTGGCCGAAGGTTTCTACCGCGGCATTGGCCTGGATGACACTGCAGGGGTCCTGCGCAGCATCGACAAGTTGGAAAAGATCGGACCGGCCAAGGTTGCGGAACTGCTGAAGACCGAACTCGGAGCCTCGGAAGAGCAGGCGCAGGCAGCTCTCCAGCTCGCCGCGATCCGCACGGAAGACACATCGTTCGCGGCACGGGTCCGCGCCCTCGGCGTCAGCAACGAACTCCTGGAGGAAGGCCTGAGCGAGCTGGAGCAGGTCATTGAGGCAGCGGTGCAGCGCGCTCCGGGCAAGGTGATCGCGGACCTCAGCATCGCCCGCGGCCTGGACTATTACACCGGCACTGTCGTGGAGACCGTCCTGGTGGGCCATGAACAGCTTGGTTCCATCTGCTCCGGCGGCCGTTACGATGCACTGGCGTCCAAAGGCAACCGCAAGTTCCCCGGCGTCGGCCTTTCCATTGGGGTAACCCGTCTGGTCTCGCGCATCCTCAGCCAGGACTTGGCGAAGGCTTCCCGCTCTGTTCCTACGGCCGTGCTCGTTGCGCTGACTGACGACGACAGCTGGGGCGCTGCCCAGGACGTCGCGGCACAGCTCCGCGGCCGGGGGGTCGCCACCGAGGTGGCGGCGAAGGCCGAAAAGTTCGGCAAGCAGATCAAGTTCGCGGACCGCCGCGGCATTCCGTTTGTATGGTTCACCGACGAGCACGGTAAGCACCAGGTCAAGGACATCCGAACCGGTGTGCAGGTGGACGCCGATCCCGCCAGCTGGTCACCGTCCGACGAAGACCTGTCCGTCCAGGTCACTACTGCCCTCCAGGCATCCGCCCAGCCGGCCTGACCTCAGGCTCGTCCCGGGCCCAACGCGACACTTCGTGGGGTACTTCACAAGGGTTCGCCACGCCTGTTTCCAGGGTGAGACTGCCCAAAGTGCCCCACGACGGCGGAACTTACATGCCGCTGCGGCGCTAACGTCGCAGCCGGAGCACCAGGAACCGCCCTGCCGCTCCGGCGGCCAGGACGCCAACCATGCCCAGCACCGAGGCGGCCGGAAGTGTGAAGGCCAGGAGCAGGCAGCCGAGGAACCCAGTGACATTAAGCCACCGGGGGCCGTGTGCAGGGTGTTCGGGCAGCGTGTAGGCGGCCGCATTGGTGACCGCGTAATAGATCAGGACGCCAAAGCTGGAGAATCCCACTACCGTCATGACGTCCGTGGTGAGCAGCAGGACAATGACCACGGCGGCCACTGCCAGTTCGGCCACGAACGGCACCGTATGTTTCCCGCCGACGTGCGCCAGGGCACCGGGCAGGTCACGTTCCCGGGCCATCGCCAACGCGGTCCGGCCCACCCCGGTGATCAGCGCCAGGAGTGCGCCGAGGCAGGCGGCGGCCGCGCCTGCCTGCACGAGCGGCGCGCCGGCGCCCAGAGCCGAATTCCGTACCGCCTCCAGCAGCGGCGTGGCCGTTGCGGCAAGGCCGGCGGGGGACAAGTGGTTCAGCAGCAGCAGCGCCAGGACAAAGTAGATGCCGAAGGCGGCAGCGAGGGCGGCCAGGATGGCGCGGGGAATCGTCCTCGCGGGATCCTTGACCTCTTCACCCAGGGTGGCGATGCGCGCGTACCCCGCGAAGGCGAAAAACATCAGGCCTGCTGCGGGCAGAATGCCCCCGACGCCGGCGGCAGCACCGCCGTCGGCCGCCTGAACGCCCGGGTGGGGGCCAACGATGCTGGCAGCGGCGACAAATACCAGCGTGGCCAGGACAACGGCCAAGAGGATCCTGGTCAGGAGGGCAGTGCGGGTAATGCCCAGCAGGTTGACGCCTGTCAGCGCCACTACCGCGGCAACCGCGACCGGAACGGCGTACTGTGGCGCAACATAGTTCCCGAATGTCAGTGCCATGGCCGCGCACGACGCGGTCTTTCCGGTGACGAAACCCCAGCCCGCCACAAAGCCCGGCCACGCGCCCAGCCGCTTTCGGCCGTAGACGTAGGTTCCGCCACTGGCCGGGTACCTGGCTGCGAGTTCTGCCGAGGCGACCGCGTTGCAGTACGCCACGGCACCCGCAAGGAGGACAGAGACCACCAGAAAGCGTCCGGCGAGTCCGGCGGCAGGGGCGAAGGCCACGAAGACGCCCGCGCCCAGCATGGAGCCGAGGCCGATCGAGGTGGCGTCGAACACGCCAAGCCTCCGCTGAAGTTGCTGGTGCCTGGTCATGGGGGAGGCGAAGCCTTTCCAACGGGTAAACTCAAACGGGATTGTTCCCGGAACGATCCTATGCAACTTCCCTAAAGTTCCTGCTGTCTCTTTCAGAAAGGCGTGCTGTGCTGCGCACACATGACCTCGGATCCCTTCGCTCCGAGCACATTGGACAAACCGTAACCCTGGCTGGCTGGGTGGGCCGCCGTCGTGACCACGGTGGTGTCGCATTCGTGGACCTGCGCGATGCCTCCGGTGTGGCGCAGGTTGTGGTCCGTGAGGAAGAGGTCTTCCACGGTCTGCGCAACGAGTACGTCCTTCAGATCACCGGCACCGTCTCCAAGCGGCCTGAGGGCAATGAGAACCCGGCGCTGGCTACCGGTGAGATCGAGGTCATGGCGGACAAGGTAGTCATCCTTAACACGTCAGATCCGTTGCCGTTCCAGATTGATGAGCACGTTGAGGTGGGTGAGGAAGCCCGCCTGAAGCACCGCTACCTTGACCTTCGCCGCCCCGGCCCCGCACGCAACCTGCGGCTGCGGTCCGAAGCGAACCGGGTGGCCCGGGAACTGCTCCACCAGGACGGTTACGTCGAGATCGAAACACCCACGCTGACACGCTCGACGCCGGAAGGCGCCCGTGACTTTGTGGTTCCCGCACGACTGGCACCGGGTTCCTGGTACGCCCTGCCGCAGTCCCCGCAGCTTTTCAAGCAGCTCCTGCAGGTGGGCGGCTTCGAGAAGTACTACCAGATCGCTCGCTGCTACCGCGACGAGGACTTCCGTGCGGACCGCCAGCCGGAATTCACCCAGCTGGACATCGAGGCCAGCTTCGTGGACCAGGACGACATCATCGCCCTGGGCGAAAACATCGTCAAGGCACTGTGGAAGCTGATCGACGTCGAGATCCCCACCCCCATCCAGCGCATCACCTATGCGGACGCGATGGCGCGCTACGGCTCGGATAAGCCCGATCTCCGCTTCGGCGTGGAGCTGACCGAGCTCACCGAATTCTTCAAGGACACAAACTTCGGTGTCTTCAAGGCTCCGTACGTCGGCGCCGTGGTGATGCCCGGCGGTGCCTCGCAGCCGCGCCGCACCCTGGACGGCTGGCAGGAATTCGCCAAGCAACGCGGACACAAGGGCCTGGCTTACGTGCTCTTCAAGGAAGACGGCGAACTGGCCGGCCCGGTCGCCAAGAACCTGACCGACACCGAGCGTGCTGGCTTGGCCGATGCAGTGGGCGCCAACCCCGGCGACTGCATCTTCTTCGCCGCTGGCGAGAAATCAGCGGCCCGCGCCCTCCTGGGTGCTGCCCGCGTGGAGATCGGCCACCGCAGCGGCCTGATCGACCCCAACGCCTGGGCCTTCTGCTGGGTGGTTGACGCGCCGATGTTCGAACCGGCCGCCGCAGCCGTGGCTTCTGGGGACGTGGCCGTTGGTGCCGGCAAGTGGACGGCTGTCCACCATGCCTTCACCTCGCCCAAGCCAGAGTTCCTGGAAACGTTCGACCAGGACCCGGAATCCGCACTCTCCTACGCCTACGACATCGTGTGCAACGGCAACGAAATTGGCGGCGGCTCCATCCGTATCCACGAGCGCGATGTCCAGGAGCGCGTCTTCGAGCTGATGGGCCTGGACAAGGCAGACGCCCAGACCAAGTTCGGGTTCCTGCTTGAGGGCTTCAAGTTCGGTGCCCCTCCGCACGGCGGCATCGCCTTCGGCTGGGACCGCGTAGTGGCGCTGCTGGCAGGTGTTGAGTCCATCCGCGACGTCATCGCCTTCCCGAAGACCGGCAACGGCTACGACCCGCTGACCCAGGCGCCCGCGCCGATCACGCCGCAGCAGCGCAAGGAAGCCGGCGTCGACTTCAAGCCGGAAGCCAAGAAGGCTGAACCGGACGCCAAGTAGGCTAAAGCTCACATCTGAACAGGAGGCTCTCCGGACAACCGGGGAGCCTCCTGCCGTTGACGAAGGAGTACCGTGGCCGATACTTCCCTGCCGGACCTTGAACGTGTCATGGACGCAGCCTGGCTGGCGCCCGACCGGGGAGACGCTGGCGGGTGGGTTCTGCGCGCCGCAGCTGGCGTGACCCAGCGCGCCAACTCAATTTGGCCCCGCCGCGCGCCGGACGGAAGCCCGCACGACAACCCTGCCCTGCTCCGGCAGGCCCGGGCTTGGTACCGTGGCCGGCGGCTGCCGGTAATCTTCCAAATCGTCGATACCACGCGCAACGAGGCACTGAATGCCTTCCTCGATGCGGAAGGCTTCACACGGCAGTCTGAAACCGTGATCATGGTGCGGGATGCCGGCGGGAACGAGCCAGGGCCCGATGCCGGCGTCGAAATAACGGCGGAGCCTTCCGCGGAATGGCTGCGGCTCTGGTGGAGTGTTGACGGCAGGGGCGGCGATGAGGCCCTTGCCACCGCCCGTGCCATTCTTGAGGGCTGCCCGGCCCTGTACGCACTGGTGAGGGACGACGCCGGGGTCCCCGCCGCCGTCGGACGGCTTGCCGTTCCTCCGGGCCCACAAGGCGGGCCGGGCGACTGGGGCGGCCTGTACTGCATGGCCACGCGGTCCGATGTGCGGCGCCGCGGCTATGGCACCCGGGTTCTCCAAGCCTTAGCCGGATACGGAGCGTCACAAGGGCTGAACGGCTACTGGCTGCTGGTCACCGCCGCGAACCGCGGGGCGCAGGAACTTTACGCGAAGGCCGGGTTCCGGGAGGCCGGCCGCTACAACTACCGCCAGGAACGGCCCAAACGGCACCTGACCGGCTGCTGAATTCGAAGGGGAGTGGGTGCTACGACGCCGGGTCGGTGACCTGGATCCGGACAGCACAGGCATCCGCCGCCGCCTTTTTCAGGACGGCGGCACGGGGGTCGGGCACGTCGAGGTAGGCCAGCCGGGGCAGCTTGGCGTAGTCCTTCAGGACCGGCTCTTCCAGCACCAGGTCAACCAGGGTGCGGTCACCCCCGGGAACGACGTATTCGAACGATTGCCCGCTGAACACCTGCCGGGCCTGCCCCGCAACAGCCTGGACCAGTTCGTCCGCCTGGTTGGAACGGCGTCGTGCAAACCTCTGCTGCGACTGGCCGCCCGCCGCCGTCCGGGACTGCACGTACCTCGTGCCCGCTTTGGACGCCACAATGACTCCTTCGCTGGCCACAGCGACGCCGTAGCCTCCCCGCCGGACCAGGAGAAGACCCAATCGACGCGGCTGGGAGGCGATGGAGGCCAGCCGCTCCAACGCATCGGCGCCCCGCCCCGGCCGGCCGTCCGCGGGCCAGGGCGGCTGCAGCAGTGCCGTGGTGCCGTCCGCCGCAAGAAGCCGCACGCCGTCGTCGTCATCACTGGGCCGGAAGCCGCCGTGGGCGGCGCTGAAGCGCTCCAGCCAACCGGAGAGGCGGGCGCCGGGCACAAAGGCCGTCCGGACCGAACCGGCCCGGCCGGCGCTGTCGGCGTGTGCACTCATGGGACCCCTTTGGGCTGGCGAATTTGGGCGGACGAAGAACTGGCGGATCGGTGCGTTGAACTATGAGTAGCCTATCTATGTGGATGATCTCTTCGCCCAAGGGCCAGGCAACGACGACGACGGCGACAATGGTGCGCCAGCCGCCGCCGGCACCGGCACGGACAACAGCGGCCGGCCCCGCAGCCCGCTGGCAGTCAGGATGCGCCCGCGGACCCTGGACGACGTGGTGGGCCAGCAGCACCTGCTGGGACAGGGCTCGCCCCTGCGCCAGTTGGCCGCCGGCGCAGACGCGGGCGGGCCTGCCGGGCCGGCGTCGGTCATCCTCTGGGGACCTCCTGGGACGGGAAAGACCACGCTTGCCCACGTGATCGCCAAGGGGCGCGGGCGGAAGTTCGTGGAGCTGTCCGCCATCACGGCGGGGGTCAGGGACGTCAGGCGCGTGATGGATGAGGCCCTGACCGCCCGCGACCTGTACAAAACCACCACCGTGCTGTTCCTGGATGAGATCCACCGGTTCAACAAGGCGCAACAGGATGCGCTGCTTCCCGGCGTGGAAAACCGCTGGGTGGTCCTGGTGGCGGCCACCACGGAAAATCCCTCCTTCTCAGTTGTTTCACCGCTCCTGTCCAGGTCTTTGCTGCTGACCCTGAAACCGCTCACCGACGACGACATCGAAGGACTGATCCAGCGCGCTGTCACCGACGCCCGCGGACTGAACGCGAAGGTCGAACTCAGCGATGAGGCACTGGCCCACCTGGTCCGGCTCTCCGGCGGCGATGCCCGGCGCGCCCTGACCGCCCTTGAGGCCGCCGCAGGCGTGGCGTTTGGCGATGCCGACGACACCGGCGACGGTCCCGTGACCGTTGAGCTGAAGCACACAGAACGGGCACTGGACGTGGCAGCGGTGCGCTACGACCGCGCCGGCGATCAGCACTACGACGTCGCCAGTGCCTTTATCAAGTCCGTTCGGGGTTCCGACGTGGACGCAGCCCTGCACTACCTGGCGCGGATGCTGGAAGCGGGGGAGGACCCCCGGTTCGTGGCCCGGCGGATCGTGATATCGGCTGCCGAAGACGTCGGCATGGCGGATCCCACCGCCTTGCAAACCGCCGTGGCTGCGGCCCAGGCGGTGCAGCTGATCGGCATGCCGGAAGGCAGGATCGTGCTGGCCGAAGCCGTGGTGCATCTGGCGACGGCTCCGAAGTCCAACGCGGCCTACATGGGCCTGAACAAGGCGGTGGCCGATGTGCGTGCCGGGCTGGGAAACGGGATTCCGGCGCACCTGCGCGACGCCCACTATCCGGGCTCGAAACAACTGGGCCACGGACTGGGGTACAAGTACGCCCACGACGCCCCGCACTCGGTAGCAACCCAGCAGTACCCGCCTGACGACCTCGTGGGGCGGGATTACTACCTGCCCACGGCCAACGGCGCGGAACGTGACATCGCGATCAGGCTCGAGCGGCTGCGCAAGATCATCCGGGGCAGCTGACTGCCGCGTTTGATCGGGACAGGTGGGGAAAGTAAGGCAAAGATAGCGAATGCTGGTAAGATTGATCGTTGTCTGGCAAGGCACGGACGCACATCCCCGCTAATTTCAGTGTTTATGCTGATTTGTTGGGGTAGCCCTGTGCCCAGTAGCAAAAGGCAGCGGTTGGCCGATGCTCTCCGTCGTGGAGGCCAGTAACACTGACACACCGCAGATATTGGAAGGACACAAGTGGCTAACAACACTCGTGCTCGCCGTACCGCACGCCTTTCGCGTGCACTCGGCATCGCTCTGACCCCCAAGGCCGCCAAGTACATGGAGCGCCGCCCTTACGGCCCCGGTGAGCATGGCCGTGCCCGCAAGAAGCAGGACTCCGACTACGCCGTACGTCTGCGCGAAAAGCAGCGCCTGCGCGCCCAGTACGGCATCCGCGAAGCCCAGATGACCCGCGCCTTCGAAGAAGCCCGCCGCACCAAGGGCCTGACCGGTGAAAACCTGATCGAACTGCTCGAAATGCGTCTTGACGCCCTCGTGCTGCGTGCAGGCTTCGCCCGCACCATCGCCCAGGCCCGCCAGCTCGTTGTGCACCGCCACATCATGGTTGACGGCGTCCGCGTTGACCGTCCGTCGTTCCGCGTTGGCGAAGGCCAGCTGGTCCACGTCCACAGCCGCAGCGAAACCATGGTTCCGCTCCAGGTTGCAGCAGCCGGCGCACACCGCGACGTCCTGCCCCAGGTTCCGGCCTACCTGGACGTCAAGCTTGACGCCCTGCAGGCACGCCTGGTCCGCCGCCCGAAGCGCTCCGAGGTCCCCGTGACCTGCGAAGAGCAGCTCGTCGTCGAATTCTACGCACGCTAAATCCCAGCAGCGTATCCAAAGAAGCCCGTGGCAAGCGCCGCGGGCTTCTTTGTATGTAAGGTACTTGGGGGACATCTGCGGATCGCACGGCAAGTGCGCGGGCAGATGGAGAAGATCCACACAGCTTTTGAGGAGATGAACGTCTATGTCTGGTGGCGATATTGCCGGCCTGATCGCTGCCGGGGTGTTCGCACTCCTGGTGCTGCTGCTCGCGGTGCCCATCCTGAAGCTCGGGCGGGTTTTTGACGAAGTGCGCACATCCATCCGTGCTATCAGCGACGGCGCCACTCCGCTGATGGACGAAGTGACGGCAACAGTGTCCACCACCAACCAGCAGCTGAAGAAGGTGGATGGCATTGCCTCCAACGTTTCCGACGCCTCCGCCAACCTCTCCGCGCTGTCGTCCCTGATGGCGGCAACCGTCGGTTCGCCGCTGATCAAGGTGGCCGCATTCAGCTACGGTGTGCGCTCCGCCTTTGCCAACCGCAAGAAGCCCGCTGCCGGCCGTCGCAGCCGCTAAACCACCGGAGAAACTGATGAAAAGACTTGTCTGGATGGGAATCGGCGTAGCTATCGGAGTCATCGCCTTCCGCAAAGTGACCGAAGCCCAGGCCAACCTGGGCCCGGTTGGCCTGAACCGCGCCGTGGGCCGGCTGGCCGACGGCGTCTACGATTTCGCGGACGCCGTGAGGGCCGGAATGCGCGAGCGTGAGACCGACCTCCGAGCCGCGCTCGGCGTCGAGTCCCAGGAACTGGTCCGGCGCTGACGCTCCGGAACCGGCGGAGAATTTAATCAGCAGTCCCGTATGCCGGGCTGCCCACTGAATCAAAACTGTCACGCTGCAGAACGCGTGAACCAAGAAGGGTATGTAGACAGCTCATGAAGTCGCAGGAGATCACCAAGCGCTGGATCGACTTTTTCGTCAGCAAAGGCCACACCGCCGTGCCTTCGGCCTCCCTGGTCTCCAGCGACCCCTCCCTGCTGTTCACGGTGGCCGGCATGGTCCCGTTCATCCCGTACCTGACGGCCCGGGAGGAAGCGCCCTACGCCCGTGCCACGAGCGTGCAGAAGTGCATCCGCACCGGTGACATCGAGGAAGTGGGAAAAACTGCACGCCATGGCACCTTCTTCCAGATGTGCGGCAACTTCTCCTTCGGCGACTACTTCAAGGAAGACGCCATCAAGTTCGCCTGGGAGCTGCTCACCACCAGCGTGGCCGACGGCGGCTACGGCCTCCCGCCCGAACTGCTGTGGGTGACCGTCTACGAAGAGGACGACGAAGCCAAAGACCTGTGGCTCAAGAACACCGGCGTCCCCGCTGACCGCATCCAGCGCATGGGCAAGGCTGACAACTACTGGCACACCGGGCAGCCCGGCCCCGCAGGCCCCTGCTCCGAGATCTACTACGACCGTGGCCCCGCCTACGGCGTCGACGGCGGACCGATCGCCGACGAGAACCGCTACGTCGAAATCTGGAACCTGGTATTTATGCAGTACCAGATCGACAACGTCCGTTCGAAGGACGACTTCGACATCGTGGGTGAACTGCCCAAGAAGAACATCGACACCGGCCTGGGCATGGAACGCCTGGCCATGATCCTGCAGGGCGTCGAGAACATGTACGAGACCGACCAGGTCCGTCCGGTCATCGACAAGGCAGCGGAGCTTTCCGGGCGGGAATACACTTCCGCCGAGTCCGACGACGATCCGCACCACACCGATGACGTCCGGATGCGCGTTGTGGGTGACCACATCCGCTCAGCCCTGATGCTGATCGCCGACGGCGTGACGCCATCGAATGAAGGCCGCGGCTACGTGCTGCGCCGCCTCATCCGCCGTGCCGTCCGGTCCATGCGCCTGCTCGGCGTTGAAAAGGCCTGCCTTCCGGACCTCCTGCCCGCCTCACGCGACGCCATGAAGGGTGTCTACCCCGTGGTGGAAACGGACTTCGCCCGGATCAGCAGGATCGCCTACGCCGAGGAGAAAGCCTTCCTCCGCACCATCGCATCCGGCACCGCCCGGCTCGAGGACGCCGTGACCGTCTCGAAGGCCGCCGGCAAGCCGCTGTCCGGTGCCGATGCCTTCGCGCTCCACGACACCTATGGCTTCCCCATCGACCTCACCTTGGAAATGGCTGAAGAGGCTGGACTCCGGGTTGATGAGCCTGAATTCCGCAGGCTGATGCTGGAACAGCGTCAGCGCGCCCAGGCCGACGCCAAGGGCAAGAAAGGCGGTCACGCCGACCTCAGCGCCTTCCAGGAACTCCTGGCCCAGGGTGAGACCGTCTTCACGGGCTACACCGACCTCGACGGCGAGTCCCGCGTACGCGGCATCCTCAGCGGCGGCCGGGCAGTGGCACAGGCCTCTACCGGGGATGAGATCGAGCTTGTCCTCGCCGAGACCCCGTTCTACGCCGAGGCTGGCGGCCAGGCCGCCGATACGGGCCTGATCACCGGTGACGGGTTCGTCGTCGAGGTCTTGGATGTCCAGCGTCCGCTGAAGGGACTCAGCGTCCATAAGGCGATCGTCCGCGAAGGCGAGATCCCCTCCGACGCCCTGGTGCGCGCCGCCGTCGACCGGGAACGGCGCCACGCCGCGGAACAGGCCCACACCGGCACCCACATTGTCCACGCTGCACTGCACCAGATCCTGGGCCCGGAAGCCACCCAGCGCGGTTCCTACAACAAGGCCGGCTACCTGCGCTTTGACTTCGCCTGGGGCGAGGGCCTCAGCACCGCCACGCGCTCGGAAATCGAGGAAGTCTCAAACCTGGCCATCCGCAACAACTTCCGGGTAGAGACCAAGGTCATGGGGCTCGCAGAGGCCAAGGCGCTGGGCGCCATGGCACTGTTTGGCGAGAATTACGGCAGCGAAGTCCGCGTGGTGGAGATCGACGGCGCGTGGTCCCGTGAACTCTGCGGCGGCACGCACGTCTCCAACACGTCCCTGATCGGCAGCCTGTCGTTGCTGGGCGAGCAGTCAGTCGGTTCAGGAAACCGCCGCGTCGAAGCTTTTGTGGGCATGGACGCCTTCCGTCACTTGGCCGCCGAGCGCGCGCTGGTGACGGAATTGACCGAGATGCTGAAAGTCCCGTCCGGCCAGCTGGCAGACCGGATCGCGGTGACCCTGGCGAAGCTCAAGAATGCCGAAAAGGAACTGGAACGGCTCCGCAAGGAACAGCTCGCGGCCGCCGCCGGCCAGATTGCCGGAACCGCGAAGGATGCCGCCGGCGTCAGCGTCATCGCCCACGACGCCGGCGAGGTCAGCGGCGCGGACGACCTCCGCGGCCTGGCCCTGGACCTGCGGAACCGCCTCGGCTCCGCCGCGTCCACGGTGGCTGTTGCCGGTGTCACCAACGGCCGGCCCATGATCCTGGTGGCCACCAATGAAGCAGCCCGCGAGGCAGGGGTCAAGGCGGGCGCCCTGGTGCGTCTTGCTGCCGGGATCCTGGGTGGTGGCGGCGGCGGCAAAGACGATGTGGCCCAGGGCGGCGGCACGGACGCAAGCCAGGTTGCACCGGCACTTGCGGCCGTTGTGGACGCGATTTCCCGGCGATAAGCACTCCATGACCAGTCCTGCAGAATCCCGCGCCTACCCCCAGGGCATCAAACTGGGGGTGGACGTGGGCACCGTCCGCGTCGGCGTGGCTCTCTGTGACCGCGACGGCATCCTGGCAACGCCCTACAAGACGTTGGACCGTAACCCGAAGAAGAACTCGGATGTCCGCGTCATTGCGGCGCTCGTTGAGGAACTCGGGGCTGTCCAGGTCATTGTGGGGCTTCCCCGCACCATGAAGGGGGAGGAGCACGCCTCCGCGCGGATGGCGACGGACTACGCGGAGCTGCTGGCCGGTGAGCTGGAAAGCCGGGGTCTGGACGTCCCCGTGTGCCTCGTGGACGAACGCCTGAGCAGCGTGACGGCCCACCGCAACCTGCACGAAGCTGGCATGAGCAGCCGCAACCACCGTAAAGTGGTGGATCAGGTTGCGGCGGCCGGAATTCTCCAGCACGCCATCGACATGCAAAAAGCCAGGGGGACGGACGTCGGCAGCCGCGTGAATGCGGCAGCCCGTCCGGGGCTATCCGGGGACGGGGCAGCGAGTACGCCTGCGCCTGCGGTCCCGGAGGACAAGACTCGATCTTCAGAAAACGGAAGGCTACTGTGAGCCCGGCCAACATTGATGACACCCCCGGCACCACCAGCGACGGTGCGGCCAGGCAGCTGACCCGCAAGGAACTCCGCGCGCTGGAGAAGTCCCTGCACACGGAAAGCAACAATGTTGTTCCGGAGCAGGCCTACGAAACCGGGTTCGACTACCTTGACGGGGGCAACGGCCACAACGCCGCCCCGGTCCCGCCCGAACCTGCAGCCCCTCCAGCGGTCCCGGCCGTGCCGGACGTCCCGCCGGCTTCCAGTTCCGTGCCTGCTGCAGCGCCCGAGACAAAAGCGGCGCCAATCATTCCAGCCGAACCCGAGGGCACACCCCTCGTTCCGGCCGCGCCCGACACCCCGCCGGCTATCCAGCAGGGGGAGCCGACGCCGGCAGGGGAACTGCATGAAGAGATCCCGTCCGCGGACGCCCATCATGGGCTTCACGTCGCCCAAGAGCACTACGTTGGTGCCGCCCACCACGTGGATGGCCAGCACCACACAGACCACAGCTACGTCGGCGCTGACCACACCGACCACTACGACGACGGCCATCATGAGGCTGTGCACTATGAGGACGCGCACTATGAGGACGCGCATTATGAGAACGCTCACCACGACGAGACTCACCACGACGGGCATTACCATCCGGATGACCATCACGACGCCGGCCTGCTCGGCGGCGCTTCGGCAGTTGCAGTAGTGCCCCGTCCTTCCAAGAAAGTGCGGCGCCGGCGCCGCCTCCTCGCGCTGTTCCTGACGCTGGCTGTGTTTGTGACCGCGGTGGCGGTGGGGGCCCAGTTCCTCAAGCCGCTGCTCGGAACCGACAAGCCCAGCGATTTCCCCGGTCCCGGCACTGGCGAGGTTGTGGTGTCCGTGGAACCCGGAGAAGGTACCCGGTCCATGGCCAGCAAGCTGGAAAGCGAAAAGGTGGTGGCCAACGCGGACACCTTCCTTCAGGCCTTCATGGCCTCGGGCGGAACCCTGTCCCCGGGCGACTACACCTTCAAAATGGAGATGAAAAACGCAGACGCCGTCAATGTCCTGTTGGGCCAGGACAAGAGCAAGGTCATCTACTTTGCCTTGAGCGCCGGTCTGAGGATCGGCGAATCGCTGCAGGCCATCTCTGAGGGATCCGGCGTCCCCTTGGAACAGCTGACCGCCCTGAGCAACAAACCGGCGGAGTTCGGCCTGCCGGCCAACGCCAAGAACCTTGAGGGCTTCCTCGCTCCCGGTGAGTATCGCTTCCCGCTGGGCACGCCGGTCAAGGACATCCTGCAGTCCCTGGTAAAGACCACGGTGGACGAACTCGTGGCGCAGGGCATTACAGATCCCGCCAAGCAATACGAGGCCGTGATCGTCGCCAGCATCGTTCAGGCGGAGGGCGGCCAGGCCGAGTACAGGGACGTCGCAGGTGCCATCTACAACCGGCTCAAGCCCAACGACCAGACCAACGGGTACCTCCAGGTCGACTCGGCCGTGACCTACGGCTTGGGCACGAAGAGCTTCAACTTCACGGATGAAGAACGCCAGGACAAGTCCAACCCGTACAACACCTACGCCAACCCCGGTCTGCCGCCGGGACCCATCGGCTCGCCCGGCAAGACGGCCATTGATGCGGCTGCGAAGCCCAAGGCCAATGACTACCTGTACTGGGTGACCATCAACCTGGACACCAAGGAGACCAAGTTCTCCAAGACCCTGGCGGAGCACAACGTGTACGTGGACCAGTACAACACCTGGTGTGAAGCCCACGTAGGCCGCTGCGCATGAGCCTGCGGGCTGCCGTCCTGGGTCACCCGATCAGCCACTCGAAGTCACCGGCCCTGCACACCGCGGCATACGCAAAGCTGGGCATCGACATCAGCTACACGGCCGTGGACCTCACAGAGCGCACGCTGCCTGGCTTCATGCAGGAGATCAGGTCGCAGGAGGGGTGGCGCGGACTTTCCGTGACCATGCCGTTGAAGACGGCAATGCTGCAGGAAGTTGACGAAGTCCGCGGCATCGGGAAAATCCTGGGGGTGGTCAACACCGTTGCGTTCGAAGAGGCAGGTGGCAGCGTCCGCCGTGTCGCCTACAACACGGATGTCGCCGGAATTGTTAACGCCGTCCGAAATGCGGGTGCCCAGCCGGCACCCTCCGCGGTGATCCTCGGCGGAGGCGGCACCGCGGCCGCCGCCGTGGCAGCCCTGAAGCAACTGGGCTCCGGCTCGGTGCAGCTGTTCGTCCGTGACGCCTCCAGGGTGCAGGAGGCACGTGCTGCGGCAGCCGGCGTCGGCATGGACCTCGCCGTGCGGCTCCTATCGGATGCCGCGGGACCTGCGGCTGCTGCCGACGTCGTTATTTCAACATTGCCGCCCCGCGCGGCGGATGGACTTGCCGGCGAACTGGCCGCCAGCGGTGCACGGACCACCGGCGTCCTGCTGGACGTGGCCTACGATCCGTGGCCAAGCCTGATTGCCTCGGCGTGGCAGGCCGGCGGCGGTTCGGTAGTCCCCGGGCTCGAGATGCTGCTCTACCAGGCAGTGGAACAGGTGCGGCTTTTTTCCCGGCTCGGGGACGAAGTTAACGCAGCTGTCATAGATGTGATGTGTGACGCAGTCGGACTCCCCCGACGGGCGTTCTGAGCGCCATACATGGCAGGATGGAAATTATGTTGCGTTGGTTGACAGCCGGTGAATCCCATGGTCCGGCTCTGATGGGAATTATTGAAGGCGTCCCCGCCGGTGTGGAACTCACCAGCGGGCAGATCGCTGATTCATTGGCTCGCCGCCGCCTCGGCTATGGCCGTGGCGCACGCATGAAGTTTGAACAGGACGTTGTAACCATCCTCGGCGGCGTCCGGCACGGCTTGACCCAGGGCGGACCGGTCGCCATCCAGGTGGGGAACACGGAATGGCCCAAATGGGAGCAGATCATGTCCGCTGATCCCGTAGACCCGGATGTACTCGCCGACCAGGCACGCAACGCGCCGCTTACCCGCCCGCGTCCCGGACATGCCGACTTCACCGGCATGCAGAAGTACGGATTCGACGAGGCGCGGCCCGTGCTTGAACGTGCCAGCGCCCGTGAAACGGCCACGCGCGTTGCCATGGGCACGGTCGCTGCCCAGTTCCTCAAGCACCTCGGCATCGAGCTCGTTAGCCACACCGTTTCCATCGCCAGTGTGACCGTGCCCGAAGGCCGGCCGCTGCCCGTACCCGCCAACGTCATCGCCCTGGACGCTGACCCGCTGCGCTGCTTCGACCGCGAGACCTCAGACGCCATGGTTGCCGAAGTCGATGCGGCGCACAAGGAAGGCGAAACCCTCGGCGGCGTGGTTGAGGTACTCGCCTACGGCCTGCCGCCGGGGCTCGGCAGCTACGTCCACTGGGACCGTCGGCTCGACTCCCGGCTGGCCGCTGCCCTCATGGGTATCCAGGCCATCAAAGGCGTGGAAGTCGGCGACGGTTTCCTCACGGCAGCACGCCGAGGCTCCGCTGCCCATGACGAGATCGTCAAGGACGCAGACGGCAAGATCATCCGCACATCCAACCGTGCTGGCGGCATCGAAGGCGGCATGAGCATCGGCGACGTGCTGCGCGTCCGTGCGGCGATGAAGCCCATTGCCACGGTTCCCCGTGCCCTGAAGACCATCGACGTCAGCACCGGCGAGGCTGCCAAGGCACACCACCAGCGCTCGGACGTCTGTGCCGTGCCCGCCGCTGGCGTTGTGGCCGAAGCCATGGTGGCACTGGTCCTTGCCGAGGCCGTCACCGAAAAGTTTGGCGGCGATTCCGTGGCCGAAACGAAGCGCAACATCAAGGGTTACCTGGACAACATTCCGGCGTCCCTGGACTCGATCGGCCACTAGTGCCCCACCGCAGCAAACCACATGCGGCGGACGCCAGGCCCATTGTCCTGATCGGCCCCATGGCTGTCGGAAAGTCCGCCATCGGCTACCAACTGGCGCAACAGCTGGGGGCGCCGTTTGTGGATACCGACGTCGTGATCGTGGGCAACCATGGGTCCATCGCTGACATCTTTGCCGGACGGGGCGAGCGTGCCTTCCGGGAAATCGAAGCCCGGACCGTGGCCAGCGTCGTGGAACAGGCCTCCGGCACCGCAACAGTGATCTCGCTGGGGGGCGGCGCCGTCCTGGATTCCGGAACCCAGCAGCTGCTGGAAAGCTGCACCGTGGTCTACCTGGAATGTGACGCGGAGACCGTGGCCAGCCGCATTGCCCGCAATTCCGGCCGTCCCTTGCTCGCCGGCGATGCCATGGGAAAGTGGATCTCGATGTTCGCCGCCAGGAAGCCGGTCTACGAACGGCTGGCAGACGTGGTTCTGGACGTCCGTGAGGGCTCCATCGCCGAAATCGGGCGCCGGCTCGAAGTTGCGCTGCGGGAATTCGCAGCTGCCAAACAGGAAGTTGAAAAGTGAGCGTCGAATCAACAGTTATCAAGGTCACCGGAGAATCGGCTGCCCAGAACTACGACGTCGTGGTCGGCCGGGGCCTGCTCGGCAGCCTTCCGGAACTCCTGGGTGAGCGGGTCCGGCGTGTGTTGGTCATCCACCCCCGGGCGCTGCGGCTCACGGGTGACACCGTGCGGGACGAACTCGCCGCCGCCGGGTTCACCTCGCTGACCGCAGAGATCCCGGATGCCGAGGAAGGCAAGCACATCCAGGTGGCGGCTTTCTGCTGGCAGGTACTGGGCCAGAACGACTTCACCCGCTCTGATGCCATCGTCGCCGTGGGCGGAGGCGCCGTGACTGACCTCGCCGGCTTTGTGGCCGCCACGTGGCTCAGGGGCGTCAAAGTCATCCACATGCCCACCAGCCTGCTGGGAATGGTGGACGCCTCCGTAGGGGGTAAAACCGGCATCAACACGGCAGAGGGCAAAAACCTGGTGGGCGCCTTCCATCCGCCCGCAGGGGTGCTGGTGGATCTGGACACCCTGAACACGCTGCCGCGAAACGAGCTGGTTTCCGGCATGGCGGAGGTGGTCAAATGCGGTTTCATCGCCGATCCGGCCATCCTGGACCTCGTGGAGAAAGATCCTGAAGCGGTGGTGGATCCGCAGTCCGCCGTACTGCGGGAACTTATTGAGCGGGCCATCGCTGTCAAGGCAAAGGTTGTTTCGGAGGACCTTAAGGAATCCGGGCTGCGCGAAATCCTCAACTACGGCCACACCCTGGGCCACGCCATCGAACTCGTGGAGCGTTACTCGTGGCGCCACGGCGCGGCAGTGTCGGTCGGCATGATGTTCGCCGCTGAGCTGGCCCGCAGCGTAGGTCGCCTCAGCGACGCCGACGCCGACCGCCACCGCAGCATCCTCGAGACACTCGGCCTGCCCGTCACCTACCGCCGGGACCGGTGGCAGGGCCTCCTGGATGGCATGCGCAGGGACAAGAAGTCCCGCGGAGACCTCCTGCGCTTCGTTGTCCTTGACGGCGTGGCCAAGCCTGGCATCCTCGATGTCCCGGACACCTCTCTGCTGTTCGCCGCCTACCAGGAAATTGCTTCCTGATGCAGGGCGACCTTGAAGGCACCAGCGACTGGCCGGAGGCCGGCTTCCCCGGGATTCGCATCAACCCGGAATCCCTGCTGCCGGAGATCGTGAACGAGGACGTCTGCCGGGATGCCTTGGCAGTGTCCACCGACCCCGCCGACCACATTTTTGTGCTGCTGGTGGAAGGCCATGGCCCGGAAGCGGCCGAACTGTTGGCTGAAGCCCGCTTCAGGGATCCCGAATCGTTCAGGTTGAGGGCTTTCGAAGCCGAGGTCCTGCGGGTTTCCAACCGCCTGGACCGGGCCGTGGAGCTGTTCCGGCAGCTGCTCGCCGAGGTCCAGGGAACGCCCCGTGAGGCTTTGGTCCTGCAGTTCCTCGGCAAAACGCAGTACACGGCCGGCCAGACCTCCGCCGCTGTTGAGTCATTCGCCCGGGCACTGGACCTGCGGGTTGCCCAGTCGGCCGACGCCGCCCTGATCTACTCTTCCACCGTGGCACTCCAGCGGGCCCGCGACGTACTCGAACTGGCCTGCTGAGAGTAGCCCGCCAGCGGCCCGGACGTCCCTGACCGAAGCCGCGCCGGATTTACCGGTAGAATGGTTCTTGGATTTTTGACAAACACGCGCTGGCGGGCCGATTGGCATGCTGGCCGGCATAGATACGTCTGACCGCCCAGGCAGATAGAAACCAGAGGAAATCAGTGGCAACCACTAACGACATCAAGAACGGAACGGTCCTCAAGCTTGAGGGCCAGCTCTGGAACATCATCGAATTCCAGCACGTCAAGCCTGGCAAGGGTGGTGCGTTCGTTCGGACCAAGATGCGCAACGTGATGTCCGGCAAGGTTGTGGACAAGACCTTCAACGCCGGCCTCAAGATCGAGACCGCCACGGTTGACCGCCGCGATTACCAGTACCTGTACCAGGACGGCGCGGACTTCGTGTTCATGGACACCTCCGACTTCGACCAAATCACCGTTTCCGGAGCAACGGTAGGCGACGCCACCAACTTCATGCTGGAAAACCAGATGGTCAACATCGCCATCCACGAGGGCACCCCGCTCTACATTGAACTTCCCCCCAGCGTTGTCCTGGAAATCACCTACACCGAGCCGGGCCTGCAGGGCGACCGCTCCTCCGCGGGCACCAAGCCCGCCACGCTCGAAACCGGCTACGAGATCCAGGTTCCGCTCTTCGTCGAGAACAACACGAAGGTCAAGGTCGACACCCGCGACGGCAGCTACCTCGGCCGGGTCAGCGAGTAGTGAGCGCACGCGGTAAAGCCCGTAACAGGGCGCTGGACGTTCTTTTCGAAGCTGAGCAACGCTCGGTCTCCGCTTTTGATGTCCTCCGGGCCCGGCGGGAAAACACGGACCAGATCGTCAACCCGTACACCCTGGAAATAGTTGAAGGCGTGGTCTCACAGCAGACCGCCATCGACGAGTTCCTGGAGACCTACTCACAGGGCTGGACCCTGGAGCGCATGCCCTCGGTGGACCGCATCATCTTGCGCATCGGCACCTGGGAGCTGCTGTACAACGACGACGTCCCCGACGGCGTGGCTGTCAGTGAGGCCGTGGCGCTGGCCAAGACGCTGTCAACCGACGAGTCGCCGTCGTTCATTAACGGACTCCTTGGACGCCTGCAGCAGCTGAAGCCTTCGCTGCTGGCTTAGTCCGCACGTCCATCCCCAAGGGGCCGGCGTCCGCCATCTGGCGGACGCCGGCCCCTTGTGCGTTTTCCCGGCTGGCAGCGCACGCGCTTTGCTGCCAGCCGGTGCCGTCAGCCGGCGACGGCGGCCCGCAGGGCCAGGATCCGGTGCAGCTGATCGCGTTCTTCAGCCTGGTGCAGCGCCACGTCGCGGCCGCTCAGGATGCGCTGCCGGGTGAAGGCGAGCTGCGTGACTGCCTTCACGAAGGCCTTCATCTGCGGCCGCCGGTTGTAGCCGGCAGCCCAACTGAGTGCAGTGCGCCTGCCGCCTGGCGTGGCGAGGAGGTCGACTTCGGCAGGCGTGAACCAACCTGCCGCGGCATACTCCAGCAACCGCTGCCGGGTGAGGCGGTTTTCGGCGACGCGCAGCAGGATGACCACGCCAATGAACAGCACAAAGATGGGCACCTGGATGAGGATGTAGTCCGCGAGGAAGCCCTGGCCCATGCTGTTCCACCGGTTGTGCAGGAACATCGCTGGAAGCAGGCCCACCACAAACGCCGCAACCGACGCGCCCGTGTGCCAACGCCGGGCTGCAAACCCCATGATGAGGCCGGTTGTTCCGGTGAAGATGGCGTGGGCGAACGGTGACATTACCCCGCGCAGGAGGAAGATCTGGGCCAGGTCGGTGGCGGGGCTGGCAGACTCTGCGATGGCCCGGCCGAAGTACAGGATGTTCTCCGTGAACGCGAATCCTCCGGCAATCGTGAACGCGAAGACCACCCCGTCAACCGGTCCGTCGAAGTGCCTGCGCGCCATCAGCAGCAGCAACAGCAGCCCGAGGGACTTGGCGAATTCCTCAACGACCGGTGCCTGGACAGTGGCCATGTACGTCTGGATGTCGGGTTCGTCGGAAAACTGGTAGGTGAGCGCAAAGAACGGCTGGACGAGCAGCGTGACGGCGATCGATACTGCGGCGCCCCAAGTGAACGCAAAGAACAGGAGTCTTTTTGGTTCCGGCTCCCACCGGTCGATCACGTGGACTGTCAGGAGCACCGCGGACAGCGGGAGCAGCGAGGCGATGAAACCCACCATGAACCCGGCGGTTCCCGTGTTGGCTAGGAGGAACGGAACCACCAGGAACAGGCTGAGGAATGCCAGGGCACCGCCGCCGATCATCAGTACCAGCAGGCCCGCACGGCTCGGGGGAGCGACCGGGCCCTGCCGGCCCTGGGCGACCGGCTGGACCACGGAATGGACCGGGCCGCCTGCATTGCCCGGCACCGGCCGGTAGTACTCCGGCTGGACGTGGCCCATCCAACTGGGGTTCGCCTGGCTGGGAAGAGGTCCCTGCGGTCCGGAGGGTCCTGGCTGGCCGGGACGGTGATGGGGGTGCATCGACATAAGGAAAGCCTATGGTGCGTCCATCATGGCTCCAAAGGCGCAGCTTGCGGTGTGGCAAGGCGCAACGCAGGGGTGGGGCCCGGATGTGACCATTAACGCGCTCCTCCGGCAAGGGACCGCACCGCGCCGTGTGGTAATTTTGGAACGCAAATAATCCTTCTTTTAATTCCGTCCTGTGAGGCGGGGAAAGGGGAGACGAGCGTTGACTTCTGTCACAAGCGCACCGGTTCCAGCCAGGGTTGTCCTCAACCAGGCAGACATTGACCGCGCCCTCACTCGTATCGCCCATGAGATCCTCGAGGCCAACAAAGGCTCCAAGGACCTGGTGCTGCTGGGCATTCCGCGGCGCGGCTATCCGCTGGCACTCCGGCTGGCCCGCAAGATTGCTGCCGCTGACCCCACCGTTGACGCCGCCGCGATCGTCGGACAATTGGACGTCACCATGTTCCGCGACGACCTCTCCCACCAGCCCACCAGGCCTCCCTATCCCACCCAACTCCCGCGCACGGGGATCGACAACAAGGTCGTGGTGCTCATCGATGACGTGTTGTACTCCGGCCGCACCATCCGTGCCGCCTTGGACGCCATCATCGACCTCGGCCGTCCACGGATCGTCCGGCTCGCCGTGCTGATCGACCGTGGCCACCGCGAGCTTCCCATCAGGGCCGACCACGTGGGAAAGAACCTGCCCACGTCCTCCGCCGAGAAGGTCCGGGTCCGCCTTGAGGAAACCGATACTTCCCCCGACGGGTCCACGGTCAACGAAGTGGTTATCGAGGGCGGCGCGTGAAACACCTCCTCTCAACCGAAGACCTGAGCCTGTCCAACGCCATCCGCATCCTCGACACCGCCGAAGAAATGGCCGCCGTGGGGGACCGTGAGGTCAAGAAGCTCCCGGCCCTGCGTGGCCGCACCGTAGTGAACCTCTTCTTCGAAGACTCCACCCGCACCAGGATCTCCTTCGAAGCGGCCGCCAAGCGGTTGTCCGCCGACGTCATCAACTTCGCGGCCAAGGGGTCTTCAGTCTCCAAGGGTGAGTCCCTCAAGGACACAGCCCAGACACTGGCCGCCATGGGAGCGGACGCCGTAGTAATCCGCCACTGGGCTTCCGGTGCGCCCCACCGCCTGGCAGCCACCGACTGGATCGACGCCGCCGTCATCAACGCCGGGGACGGCACCCACGAACACCCCACCCAGGCACTCCTGGATGCCTTCACCATGCGCCGTCACTGGGCGAAGCTCGCCGGCACCGGATCCATCGGCGCGGACCTGTCGGGCATGCGCGTCGCCATTGCCGGAGACGTCCTGCACTCCCGTGTAGCCCGCTCCAACGTCTGGCTGCTCCGCACGCTCGGCGCGGAAGTTACGCTCGTAGCCCCGCCCACCCTGCTGCCCATCGGCGTCGAACAGTGGCCGTGCAAGGTCAGCTACAACATGGATGAAACCCTTGAACAGGGAGTGGACGCCGTCATGATGCTGCGCGTGCAGGGCGAGCGGATGAACGCCTCGTTCTTCCCCTCCACCCGCGAATACTCCCGCCGCTGGGGTTTCGACGACAACCGGCTCCGTGCCCTGGACAGCCTGGGGCTCAAAGACACGATCATCATGCACCCCGGCCCCATGAACCGTGGCCTGGAAATTTCCGCAGCCGCCGCGGATTCGCCCCGCTCCACCGTGCTGTCGCAGGTGAAGAACGGCGTCTCCGTCCGGATGGCCGCCCTGTACCTGCTGCTCTCCGGGGATACCCGCGAACCAGCCGCCACCCCCACTAAGGAGAGCAACTGATGGCAGAGAATAACGGAACCTACCTGATACGTGGCGCAGCGGTACTGGGCGCCGGCGCCGAGGACCTCCTTATCCGCGACGGCGTCATCGCAGTCCGGGGAACCGGCGCAGCCACGCACGCCGACGCCGACGATGCCACCGTCATTGAGGCAGCGGGCCTGGTGGCGCTGCCCGGCATGGTGGACGTCCACACGCACCTGCGCGAACCCGGCCGCGAGGACGCCGAGACCGTCGAAACGGGTACCCGCGCGGCCGCCCTTGGCGGCTACACCGCCGTGCACGCCATGGCCAACAGCACCCCCGTGGCGGATACCGCCGGAGTAGTGGAGCAGGTCTACAGCCTGGGCCGCGCCGCCGGCTGGGTGGATGTCCGTCCGGTCGGCGCAGTCACTGTCGGCCTGGCGGGGGAGCAGTTGGCCGAGCTCGGTGCCATGGCCGACTCCCGCGCCCGCGTCCGCATGTTCTCCGACGACGGCATCTGCGTCCACGATCCTGTCCTGATGCGCAGGGCCCTCGAATACGTCAAGGCGTTCGACGGCGTCGTGGCCCAGCATGCGCAGGAGCCGCGCCTCACCGCCGGTGCCCAGATGAACGAGGGCGAAGTTTCCGCCGTCCTCGGACTTACCGGCTGGCCAGCGGTCGCCGAGGAGAGCATCATTGCACGCGACGTCCTGCTCGCCCAGCACGTGAACTCGCGCCTCCACGTCTGCCACGTATCCACCGCCGGTTCTGTGGAGATCATCCGCTGGGCCAAGGAGCGCGGCATCAACGTCACCGCCGAGGTCACCCCGCACCACCTCCTGCTCACTGACGACCTCGTCCGCAGCTATAACCCCGTCTACAAGGTCAACCCGCCGCTGCGGACCGACGCGGACGTACAGGCACTGCGCGCCGGCCTCGCCGATGGCACCATCGACGTCGTGGGCACCGACCACGCCCCCCACCCCAGCGAGCACAAGGAGTGCGAGTGGGCGCAGGCCGCGATGGGCATGACCGGGCTGGAAACCGCGCTGTCCGTGGTCCAGCACACCATGATCGAAACCGGACTGATGACCTGGGCCGACTTCGCCCGGGTGACCTCCACGGCCGCAGCACAGATCGGCCGGCTGGCGGACCAAGGCCGCCCCCTCGAGGCTGGCGAGCCCGCCAACCTCATCCTGGTGGACCCCAACGCCCGCTGGACCGTCGACCCCGCCAAGATGGCAACCATGGGCCGCAACTCGCCGTTTGCCGGCCTGGAACTGCCTGGCAAGGTGGTGGCCACGTTCTACAAAGGGCACCCCACCGTCCTGGACGGCCAGCTCAACACCCCCTACCGCGAAGTGGCGGGCGTCTCCTGATGGACACCAAGCTCCTCACCGGCATCATCACGGTGGCGATCATCGCCGTGGTCCTGCTGATGATCTGGACCGGGTGGCGGAACCGCCTCAAGCGGCAGGCCGACGTCGAGCAGTTACCTGCAGTGCCCGAGGCACCCGGAACGGCTCTCGAGGTAGCGGAAGGCCAGTACGTCGCATCAACCACCGCGGGGGACTGGCTGGACCGGATCGCCGTGCACGGGCTGGGCATCCGGACCAACGCGACCCTCTCGGTCTACGCCCATGGTGTGCTTTTTGACCGGTCCGGGGCGCCGGCGGTCTACATTCCGGCCGCGGACCTCACGGGCGTGCGGCAGGACAGCGGCATGGCCGGCAAGTTCGTGGAAAAGGACGGCCTCCTGGTTCTCAGCTGGAGGCTGGGCTCCCATGAGCTGGACACCGGCTTCCGTACCCGCCGCGCCGCAGACAAAACAGCCCTTTTCGAATCCCTTCAGCAATTGATCTCCGCGGCCCCCCAGGCTGATCCCCAGAGTGGAAAGTAAAACAGTGACACAAACAGCAGCAGAAAAAGTGGATGCCACTCCAGCAGTTTCCACCACGGCAGCGCTCGTTCTGGAGGACGGCCGTATCTTCCGCGGCACCAGCTACGGCGCCACCGGCACCGCCTTGGGCGAGGCGGTCTTCGCCACTGGCATGACCGGCTACCAGGAGACCATTACGGACCCCTCTTACGCCCGCCAACTGGTGGTGCAGACCGCGCCGCACATCGGAAACACCGGCGTCAACAGCGAAGACGCTGAGTCCCGCCGCATCTGGGTAGCCGGCTACATCGTCCGCGACGCCGCCCGCCGCCCCTCCAACTGGCGGTCGGAGCGATCTCTTGACTCCGAACTCGTCGAGCAGGGAATCGTGGGCATCCAGGGCGTGGACACCCGCGCCATCACCCGCCACCTGCGCGAGCACAAGACCATGCGCGCCGGCATCTTCTCCGGCGACGCCGCCCAGGCCACCGACAAGGAACTCCTGGACACCGTCCTCGCCAGCGCTCCCATGGAAGGCGCCCGCCTGGCTGAGGAAGTCAGTGTCGATGAGGCCTACGTCGTTGAGCCCAAAGACCACGGCTGGGACGGCGACGCCCGGTTCAGCATTGCCGCAATCGACCTTGGCATCAAGGCGATGACCCCCATCCGGTTCGCCGAACGCGGCGTGCGCGTCCACGTGCTGCCCGCCACCGCCACCCTTGAGGACGTCAAGGCCGTCAACCCGGACGGCTTCTTTATGTCCAACGGCCCGGGAGACCCCGCCACCGCCGACGCCCAGGTCAAGCTCCTGCGCTCGGTCCTGGACGAGAAGCTGCCGTACTTCGGCATCTGCTTCGGCAACCAGATCCTGGGCCGCGCCCTGGGCTTTGGCACCTACAAGCTGCGCTACGGCCACCGCGGCATCAACCAGCCCGTGATGGACCGCCGCACCGGCAAAGTGGAAATCACCTCGCAGAACCACGGTTTCGCCGTGGACGCACCGCTCGACGGCGCCACCCAGGCCCCTGAGGAGCGGTACGGCCGCGTCGAGGTCAGCCACGTAAGCCTGAACGACGACGTCGTGGAAGGTCTCGCGTGCCTGGACATCCCCGCCTTCTCGGTCCAGTACCACCCCGAGGCGGCAGCCGGACCGCACGACGCCGCCTACCTTTTCGACCGCTTCATCGACCTGATGGAAGGTACCCGCGATGGCAGGACCGCGGGCCTGTCCAAGGACCCGGTTGACGCGAAGCACCCCGCCGATCCGACCACGACTGACAACAAGACTGAGGACAAGAAGTAATGCCCAAGAGAACTGACCTTAAGAGCGTCCTGGTCATCGGTTCCGGCCCGATCGTCATCGGCCAGGCCGCCGAATTCGACTACTCCGGCACCCAGGCACTTCGTGTCCTCAAGGAGGAGGGCCTGCGCGTCATCCTCGTGAACTCGAACCCGGCCACCATCATGACGGACCCGGAGTTCGCCGACGCCACGTACATCGAGCCCATCACCCCCGAGGTGGTGGAGAAGATCATCGCCAAGGAGCGTCCGGACGCAGTCCTGCCAACCCTGGGCGGCCAGACGGCGTTGAACACGGCCATCGCGCTGGACAAGAACGGTGTGCTGGAGAAGTACAACGTGGAACTCATCGGCGCGAACATCGCCGCCATCGAGCTCGGCGAGGACCGCGAAAAGTTCAAGGGCGTTGTGGAGCGCTGCGGCGCGGAATCTGCCCGCAGCCACATCATCCACACCATGGACGAGGCCCTCAAGGCCGCCGAAGACCTGGGCTACCCCATGGTGGTGCGTCCGTCCTTCACCATGGGCGGGCTGGGTTCCGGCCTGGCGTACAACGAGGATGACCTCCGCCGCATCGTGGGCCAGGGCCTGCAGTACAGCCCCACCAGCGAGGTTCTGCTCGAAGAGAGCATCCTCGGCTGGAAGGAATACGAGCTCGAGATGATGCGGGACAAGAACGACAACGTGGTTGTCGTCTGCTCCATCGAGAACTTCGACCCCGTGGGCGTTCACACAGGCGACTCCATCACCGTGGCGCCAGCACTGACCCTCACTGACCGTGAGTACCAGCGGCTCCGTGACATCTCCATCGCAGTGATCCGCGAAGTCGGCGTCGACACCGGCGGCTGCAACATTCAGTTCGCCATCGAACCGGACACCGGGCGTGTGGTGGTCATCGAGATGAACCCGCGTGTGTCACGCTCCTCAGCGCTGGCATCGAAGGCTACCGGCTTCGCCATTGCCAAGATCGCCACCAAGCTCTCCCTCGGCTACACGCTTGACGAGATCCCGAACGACATCACGCAGAAGACCCCCGCTTCCTTCGAGCCCACGCTGGACTACGTGGTGGTCAAGGTTCCGCGCTTCGCGTTCGAGAAGTTCCCGGCCGCCGACAACACCCTCACTACCACCATGAAGTCCGTGGGCGAGGCCATGGCCATGGGCCGGAACTTCACCGAAGCGCTGCAGAAGGCTCTCCGCTCCCTGGAACAGAAGGGCTCGCAGCTGGACTTCAGCTCCGTCCCGGAATGGGAAGTCCCGGAACTCATCGAAAAGTCCAAGCGCCCCACCACGGAGCGGCTGCACCAGGTCCAGCGGGCCATGCTCGGCGGCGCCACCGTGGAGGAGCTGTATGCAGCCACCAAGATCGATCCGTGGTTCCTGGACCAGCTCCAGCTGCTGAACGAGATCTCCCGTGAGATTCGCGAGGCCGGCGCCTTGACCGTGGACATGCTCAAGCGCGCCAAGCGCCACGGCTTCTCCGACGAGCAGATCGGAGCCCTGACGCACAACTCCGAGGCCGTGGTCCGGGGTGTTCGCCAGGCGCTGGGGATCCGTCCCGTCTACAAGACTGTGGACACCTGTGCGGCCGAGTTCGCCGCCTACACCCCCTACCACTACTCGGCCTACGACGAGGAGGACGAGGTAGCGCTGCACTCCAAGCCGTCGATCCTGATCCTCGGTTCCGGTCCGAACCGCATCGGCCAGGGCATCGAGTTCGACTACTCCTGCGTCCACGCCTCCATGGCGCTGCGCAAGGCCGGCTACGAGACCGTCATGGTCAACTGCAACCCGGAGACGGTCTCCACCGACTACGACGTCTCCACCCGCCTGTACTTCGAGCCGCTGACCCTTGAGGACGTCCTGGAGGTCATCGCCGCGGAGGAACGCACCGGCGGCGTCATGGGCGTGTTCGTGCAGCTTGGCGGCCAGACCCCGCTGAAGCTGGCGCAGCAGCTGGCCGACGCCGGTGTCCCCATCCTGGGCACGTCGCCGGAGGCGATCGACCTCGCCGAGCACCGCGGGGCGTTCTCCCGCGTCCTGGACAAGGCCGGCCTGATCTCCCCGAAGAACGGCACCGCCGTGTCCTTCGAGGACGCCAAGAAGATCGCTGACGAGATCGGCTACCCCGTCCTGGTCCGCCCGTCCTACGTGCTGGGCGGCCGCGGTATGGAAATCGTCTATGACGAGGCCAACCTCTCCCGCTACATCGCCAACGCCACCGAGATCACCCCGGACCACCCGGTCCTGATCGACCGGTTCCTGGAAGACGCCGTCGAAATCGACGTTGACGCGCTCTTCGACGGCACGGACATGTACCTTGGCGGCATCATGGAGCACATCGAGGAAGCCGGCATCCACTCCGGCGACTCCGCCTGTGTCCTGCCGCCCATCACCCTGGGTAACAACGTCCTGGAACGCGTCCGCACAGCCACCCGCGCCATCGCAGAAGGCGTGGGCGTGCGCGGCCTGATCAACATCCAGTTCGCCCTCGCCTCGGACGTCCTCTATGTCCTGGAAGCGAACCCGCGTGCCTCCCGCACCGTGCCGTTTGTGTCCAAGGCCACCGGCGTCCAGATGGCCAAGGCCGCGGCCCTGATCGGTACAGGCGTTACCATCGGCCAGCTCCGCAGCGCCTACAAGATGCTGCCGGAAACGGGAGACGGTTCCACTCTGCCGCTGGACGCGCCGGTGTCCGTCAAGGAAGCCGTGCTGCCGTTCAGCCGCTTCCGTACGCCTGAAGGCAAGGTCGTCGACTCCCTGCTCGGCCCGGAAATGCGTTCCACTGGTGAAGTGATGGGCATCGACAAGCACTTCGACACCGCGTTCGCCAAAAGCCAGGCAGCCGCCAACAACGCGCTGCCCACCGAGGGCAAGATCTTTGTCTCCGTGGCCAATCGGGATAAGCGGTCGGTGATCATGGGCGTCAAGCGGCTTTCGGACCTTGGCTTCGAGATCGTGTCCACTGGCGGTACCGCTGATGTCCTGCGCCGCAACGGCATCCAGGCCACCCCGGTGCGCAAGGTCGCCGAAGGCAGCAGCGCCGAGGGCGAGGGCACCATCGCGGACCTCGTCATCGCCGGCGACATCGACATGGTGTTCAACACTCCGTCCGGCGGCGAAGCCCGCAGCGATGGCTACGAACTCCGCGCAGCCGCCACCTCCATCGGCATCCCCTGCATCACTACTGTGGCTGAATTCAACGCGGCAGTGCAGGCGATCGAGGCCATGCGCACGTACGAGTGGTCCGTGACCAGCCTGCAGGAGCACGCCGCGGCGCTGGCCGCGTCGCAGCTCGCCGCGTCGCAGGGCACGGCAGTGCACCATGCCTGACGCCGGATCCGCAGTAACCAGCTCCACAGTCCGGGAGCCGTTCGGCTCCCGGCTGGGGGCGGCCATGGCCGCCCGCGGGCCGCTGTGCGTGGGCATTGACCCGCACCCGGCGCTCCTGAAGAGCTGGGGATTGAACGACGACGCCGCCGGGCTGAGGCGCTTTTCGCTGACGGTCCTGGAGGCGGTCGGTTCGCTCGCTGCCGCGGTCAAGCCACAGGTGGCACTCTACGAACGTCACGGCTCGGCCGGCATGGCCGTCCTTGAGGAGTTCCTCGCCGCGGCGCGCGACGAGTCGGTGCTCACCATCGCCGACGCCAAGCGCGGCGACATCGGCTCCACCATGGCCGCGTACGCTGACGCCTGGCTGCGGGACGGGTCGGCACTGGCAGCCGACTCCGTGACGCTTAGCCCGTACCTGGGGTTTGAATCCCTCCGCCCCGCCCTGGACCTCGCGGCCGAATACGGCCGCGGTGTGTTCGTCCTGGCATTGACATCCAACCCGGAGGGGGCGTCCGTGCAGCACATCGGCGGGGGCGACTCCGTGGCCCGGCGGATCACCGAGGCGGCTGCAGCGGAGAACCGCCGCTACGACGGGCCCCTCGGGTCCGTTGGACTCGTGGTCGGAGCCACCGTGGGTTCTGCGCTGACTGACCTGCAGCTGGACCTGCAAGCCGTCCGCGGGCCCATCCTTGCCCCGGGGCTGGGGGCGCAGGGCGCCACCGGGGCTGACCTGCGCACGACGTTCGGTCCGGCGTACCCGCAGGTGCTGGGGACATCCAGCCGCGACATCCTTGCCGCCGGCCCCGATATACGGGGGCTCCAGGAGGCCGCCCTGCGGACGCTTGAGGGACTTCGCGAAGGCTAGCCTGGCGTAGCGCCGGTCCATTGATTCGCGGGGCACCAGAGGGTAGGTTTCAGGACAAGTCCAATGGCGGCCGCCTTGGATGCATCCGAGAAAACCGGGGGTGTCCTCCATGAGCCTGCGACCGTTATCCGCGTCGGAACGCGCGGACGCGCTGCAGAAGGCAGCCGCTGCCAGGGCAGCCAGGGCGGCGGCAAAAGAGCGGCTCAAGAACGGCGAGACGTCGGCCGCGGACATCATCAGTTCGGCGGCCGGCGACGACGCCCTTGCGAGGATGCGTGTGGCCGAGCTCCTTGAGGCGCTGCCTGGCATCGGCAAGGTGCGGGCCGCGGCCATTATGGAGCAGCTGGGAATAGCCGCTTCCCGGCGGGTCCGGGGGCTGGGCATTCACCAGCGCCAGGCGCTGGTAGATTTTATAGACGAGAAGTAGGGCGTGCCACGGTTCGCCCCATCCGAACCGCCGCAAAGGAATATGTGAGCAAGAAACCGGGACTGACAGTCCTCGCAGGTCCGACGGCTGTTGGCAAAGGCACCGTGTCCACCTACATCCGGGATAACTACCCCGAAGTCTGGCTTTCCGTATCGGCCACCACCCGCGCTCCGCGGCCCGGTGAGCAGGACGGCATCCACTACTTCTTTAAATCGAAGGAAGAGTTCGAATCCCTGGTCGCTGCCGGGGAGTTCCTGGAATGGGCAGTGGTCCACGGCCAGAACACGTACGGCACGCTGAAAAGCACCGTGAACGAAGCCATCGCCGACGGAAAGTCGGTTCTGTTGGAGATCGACCTGCAGGGTGCCCGACAGGTCAAGGCGGCGGTCCCGGATGCCCAATTCGTCTTCCTCGCGCCGCCGAGCTGGGACGAAATGGTGCGCCGGCTGGTAGGCCGCGGCACCGAAACTGCGGAGGAACAGCGGCAAAGGCTGGAAACCGCTAAACTAGAACTTGCCGCTGAACCGGAGTTTGACCACACCGTCATCAATGATGACGTTCGCCGGGCAGCGGACGAGCTTGTTTCACTCATGGGGCTGACACCGCACCCGCACTAGTTGCCGGTAGCAGTCGGCCCGTTAGAATTTGGAGAATTCGTGTCCACGAACCTTGAAGGCATCATCAACCCGCCGATCGACTCGCTGCTTGAGGCAGCTGATTCCAAGTACGGCCTGGTGATCTTCGGCGCCAAGCGTGCACGTCAGATCAACGCTTACTACGCCCAGCTGCACGAGGGCCTGTTCGAGTACGTCGGCCCGTTGGTCGACACCAAGCTGAACGAGAAGTCACTCTCGATCGCCCTGCGTGAGATCAACGAAGGCAAACTCGTTTCCACGCCGATCGAAGCCGCAGAGTAATTACACAGACTGCCTGTTGACGGAGGTCACGTGCGCATAGTCCTCGGAGTCGGGGGAGGGATTGCCGCCTACAAGGTGGCATCGCTCCTCCGGCTTTTTACTGAAGCCGGCCATGACGTCACGGTGATTCCCACGGAAGCGGCTACCCGCTTCGTGGGAGTCGCTACGTGGGAGGCCCTGTCCGGGCACCCCGTCAGCAATAGCGTCTTCGACGACGTCCACCAGGTCAACCATGTGCGGTTGGGTCACGAAGCGGACCTCATCGTGGTGGCACCGGCGACGGCGGACCTGCTGGCGCGTGCCGCCACCGGCCAAGCCAACGACCTCCTCACGAACACCCTTCTGATGGCCAGCGGTCCGGTGCTTTTTGCCCCGGCCATGCATACGGAGATGTGGCAGCACCCGGCCACGCGCGCCAATGTGGAGACATTGCGGGGGCGGGGCGCAGCTGTCCTGGAGCCCGCCTCCGGACGGCTGACCGGCTCTGACTCAGGCCCTGGCCGCCTGCCCGAACCGGAGGCCATCTTCGACGCCGCCATCGCCCTGGCCCAGGGCAGGTCCGACTATCAACTGCCGCTTGCCGGAAAAACGGTCACCATCAGCGCCGGCGGTACACGCGAACCACTGGACCCGGTGCGCTTCCTGGGAAACCGGTCATCGGGCAAGCAGGGCGTCGCCCTGGCAGTTGCCGCCCGCAACGCGGGAGCTTCGGTCCGGCTCCTGGCTGCACATATGGAAGTACCGCCGCCGGCCGGCGTTGAAGTAGTGGAAGTGGAGACTGCGCTGCAGTTGCGGGAAGCCGCGCTGGCCGCTGCAGCGGATTCCGACGTCGTCATTATGGCCGCCGCGGTGGCCGACTTCCGTCCCGCCGAGATATCCGGCACAAAAATCAAGAAGCGCGACGACGCCGCTGACCCCGTCATCTCCCTGGTCCGGAATCCCGACATCCTGCACGAACTGGTGGAAGTACGCGATGCCGCCCACGACCAGGCGCGCCGCAGCCAGCTGATTGTGGGCTTCGCCGCTGAGACCGGTGACGGCGAGGGGGATGTGCTGGCGTACGCCGAGGCCAAGCTCAGGCGCAAGGGCTGCGATCTGCTGGTCGTCAACCATGTGGGCACGGATAAAGTCTTTGGCCAGGACACCAACGCCGTCGTCATCCTTTCGCGCTCCGGCTCCGAACCCCAGGAGGCTTCAGGATCAAAGACCGAAGTCTCTGCCGCCGTTATTAGCCGGATCGGCTATGAGCTGAACCACGTTTCGCACCGCGCCTGACGGCAGGCCGGCAACGTTTCCTTAGCATGGGGACATACGCTGCCGGACGCCCGTTTCCCAACCAGTAAGGTAGTTGAGTGACTTTACCGCTGCACATTCCCCACACCCACGGGGCCACGCCCTCGGCGCTCCGGCTCTTCACCTCCGAGTCGGTGACTGAAGGCCACCCGGACAAGATCTGTGACCAGATCAGCGACGCCATCCTCGACGCCCTGCTGGCTGCGGATCCGGAGTCCCGCGTCGCCGTCGAAACCATGGCCACTACGGGCCTGGTCCACGTTGCCGGCGAGGTCACTACGGACGCCTACGTTGAGATCCCGCAGATCGTCCGCGAGACCATCCTTGGCATCGGCTACGATTCCTCGGCCAACGGCTTCGATGGCGCACGTTGCGGCGTGTCCGTCTCCATTGGGCAGCAGTCAAACGACATCGCCGGCGGCGTGTTCAACTCCCTCGAGGCCCGCGAGGGCCGCCAGGAGGATGACTACGATCTCCAGGGCGCCGGCGACCAGGGCCTGATGTTCGGCTACGCCAGTGATGAAACGCCGTCGTACATGCCGACGCCGATCTGGCTCGCGCACCGCCTGTCCGAACGCCTGACCGAAGTGCGCAAGTCCGGCGAGCTTTCCTACCTCCGACCCGACGGCAAGACGCAGGTCACTGTGGGCTACGACAAGGACATCCCGGTTTCGGTGGAAACCGTGGTCATCTCCAGCCAGCACGCCGAAGGAACCAGCCTGGACCGGCTCCGCGCCGACCTCGCCTCCTTCGTGATCAATCCGGTACTGGCCGCCGCCAACCTGGACATCTCGCGGGCAGCCAACATCCTGAACCCCGCGGGAGAATTTGTCATCGGCGGACCCGTCGGCGACGCCGGCCTGACCGGACGCAAGATCATCGTTGACACCTACGGCGGCATGGCCCGCCACGGCGGCGGCGCGTTCTCGGGCAAGGACCCGTCCAAAGTGGACCGTTCGGCCGCCTACGCCATGCGCTGGGTTGCGAAGAACGTGGTGGCCGCAGGCTTGGCAAAGCGCGCCGAAATCCAGATTGCCTACGCGATCGGCCAGGCCCGCCCGGTTGGCACGTACGTGGAAACGTTTGGCACGGAAACCGTGGACCCGGCGCGGATCAGCGCCGCGATCGCCGAAATCTTCGACCTCCGCCCGCGTGCCATCATCGACGCCCTGGATCTCAAGCGGCCCATCTACGCCAAGACTGCGGCACACGGCCACTTCGGCCGCGACGATCCCGACTTCACCTGGGAGCGCCTGGACCGCGTGGACGATCTCAAGGCCTTCTTCAACGCCTAGTTTGCCTAGCCGACCAAGCCTTCCGCCCGGCCCGGCTGAAAATGTCAGGGCAAGGTGGTTGGTTGGTTGTGTCCAGTCAGTAAGGAACGCCGGAGTCAGTGTCCGGCAACCAACCTGGCCCGCGCCGGATGCTGTAGGGGGTAGCCGACATGGCAAGAGATAAGGCTGTCCAGGCAGAGCCTGACGTTCCCGGCGGTGTGCAGATGTCCTTGCTCCAGGGTTTCCCGCCGCGCACGCCGCAGACCGGTCCTGCCCTGGCCGCGCGCCTCCCGGTTGCCAGGGTGCTGGTGGAGTCGGCGTTGCCCCACCTTGACCGCCCGTTTGATTACATTGTGCCGGCGGACCTCGATGCCGCTGCGCAGCCCGGAGTGCGGGTCAAGGTCAAGTTCAGTGGCCAGGAACTGGGCGGTTTCATCATGGAACGCGCCGCCGAATCTGACGCCGGCCATACCCTGGTTCCGCTGTACAAGGTCATCTCGCCGGTGCCTGTCCTGACTCCGGCCGTCCGGGACCTGGCCTCGGCAGTCGCCGCGCGCTACGCCGGAACCCTCAGTGATGTGCTGCGCGCTGCGGTTCCGCCGCGGGTGGCCAAGCTTGAAAAGGAGTTTCTGGCCCGTTCCGTGGAGGCAGAGGCATCAGGCCCTGCGTCGCCGTCGGGCGGGGGTTCTGACGTCGAAGACACAGCCGCAGCCGCTAACCATGCTGTGTCCGGCGGTTGGAAGGCGTACCGCAACGGTGAAGCGTTTGTCCGTCACCTGAGGGAGGGCGGTTCTCCGCGCGCGGTGTTCAGTCCCCTCCAGGGCTTTGGGCGTTCGGCGTGGCCGCAACTGATCGCTGAAGCCGTTGCTGCGGTCCGTGCCTCCGGCCGGGGTGCTGTGGTGGTGGTTCCCGACTACCGTGACCTGGACCGCCTCGAAAAGGCGCTGGCGGCACTCTTGCCTGCCGATGACGTCGCCCGGTTGACCGCCGAGGACGGCCCAACACCGCGGTACCGGAACTTCCTGCGCGTGCTCGACGGTTCCGCGCAGGTGGCCATCGGCACCAGGTCGGCGGCATTCGCGCCGGTCCGCGACCTCGGCCTTGTGGCTTGTTGGGACGACGGAAACGACCTCCACATCGAGCAGCGTGCTCCCTACGCGCACGCGCGCGACGTCCTGCTCCTGCGCGCCGGCCAGGAAGGCACTGCTTGCCTGATGGCGGGTCACAGCCGCAGCACAGAGCTGCAGCGGCTGGTGGAAACGGGCTGGGCCATGCCTGTGGTCGCCGAACGCACGGCAGTCCGCTCCACCGTACCCAGGGTCTTGAACACTGCAGACAGTTTCGAACAGGAACGTGACCCGCTGGCCCGCATCGCCAGGCTGCCCGGGGCGGCCTGGCGCGCCGCGAAGGAGGGCCTGGAACGGGGGCCGGTCCTGGTCCAGGTGGCCCGTGCCGGCTACGCACCGTCGCTGGTGTGCGAAACCTGCCGCGAGCCGGCGCGCTGCGGATCCTGCCAGGGCCCCTTGGCCATTGCCGGTGCCAGTGGCAGCGCCGCAATGCCCCAGTGCCGCTGGTGCTCCACCCCGGCCCCGGACTGGGAGTGCAGCCATTGCGGCGGCCGCCGGCTCCGCAAGGGCGCCACCGGGGTGATGCGGACCGCCGAGGAATTGGGCCGGGCGTTCCCCGGCAAGGCGGTGGTCACCTCATCAGGGGATCACGTCAAGACAGACGTCGGCAACGGAAAGGTCCTCGTGGTCGCCACGGTGGGTGCCGAGCCGGTAGCGGACGGGGGATATGCCGCGGCACTGCTCCTGGACGGCGACTCGCTTCTCCGCCGCGAAAACCTCCGGGCGGGGGAGGACACCGTCCGGCGCTGGTTCAACGCCGCCGCCCTGGTGCGGCCCGCCTCCGACGGTGGGCTCGTGGTGATCACGGCGGCCGATACCGCTGCAGTTGGCGCCTTGCTGCGCTGGGATCCCGCCGGTTATGCCCAGCGCGAACTGGCGCTCCGGGTGGAGCTCCAGTTGCCCCCTGCGGTCCGGATCGCCTCTGTCACGGGCCCGCGTGCCGCCGTCGTGCATTTCACCGAGGGTGTGGAAAAGCAGCTGGAGGCAGACGGGGTGACCCTGCGGACGGCAGGACCGGCGCCGGTGCTGCTCGTCGGCGCGGCCACGCCCCAGCGGCTGGGCGAAGACGTCCGCACGCTATTGTTCTTCCCGTATGGGCAGGCAGCGAAGGTAACCCGGGTGTTGCGTGCCGCCCGTGCAGCGGCTGCGGCCAAGCGGATCGAGGAACCGGTACAGCTCCGCCTGGACGGGGTGGATGTCCTGTAGTGCGGTCGGCCCGCCTAGGCCGCTCAGGCCGGATCAGTCGGACGTTTCCGGCCGCCTGACCGGGCCGCCACGATGTCATGGGCCACGTCAACCAGTTGCCGGGCGGATTCATCCCAGGTGAACTCTGCCGCCCGCGCCACGGAGCGCCGCGACACGTCCTGCCAATGCTCGCCGTCGCGTAGTTTTTTCACGGCGGTGGCAAACTCCGCGGCAGAGCCGGGGTCAACGTAGGACGCAGCGTGACCGCCAACCTCCCGGAAGATGGGGATGTCGCTGGCGATGACCGGTGTGCCCAGTGCCATCGCCTCCACGAGTGGCAGTCCGTATCCCTCCGCCCGGGAGAGGCTCACCAAGGCAGTTGCGCTCTTGAGCAGGGTGGCGTACTCGTCGTCAGTCACCCCGTTATGGAACACCACCTTGGCGCCCTGGGGCACCATGATCTCCAGTTCGGCCCTGCGTTGGGGGGTGATCCTGCTGAGCAGGTGCAGGGTGAAGTCGGGCAGTTCGGCCATTCCGGCCACCATGGTCTCCACGTTTTTGTAGGGCATGAACGAACCCATGTAGATGAGCGAGTGCTCCGCCCCGGCGGCTGCGTCCCGGGGCTCCTGGTCTGGTTGCGGTGCGTTGCTGATGATCCGCACGGGGCGGCTGGTGAGCCGGTACTTGGCCATCAGTGCTTCCGTGGTGCTGCTGATGGTGGCCACGATGTCAGCCCGGTTGAGCAGGAGCCGCTGTGGCCAGTACGCCTTGTGGTAAAGGCGCCACAAGACGCGCACGGGTGCTGGCAGGAATCCCGGCGGGGCGGGGTGCTCATAGTAGATGAGGTCGTGCAGGGTCAGGACCAGTCCGTACTTTCGGCCCCACGTGCCCATGGTCTGCATGGGACACACCACCACGTCAGCTTTGAGCGGGTTGATCTTCCGCGCCACGAAGAGCTCCATCGGGGAGAGCGGGCTGTTGATCAGCGTGTAGGGAACGTCGGGGAGCAGGGCAAGCTGCCGGTGATCGCTGATGAGCATGGACACGTCGGCGATCTTTGCCGTTGCGGCTATCAGGCTGGCTCCATAGCGGCTGATTCCGTCATGGTGGTCGGTCCGGGTGAAGCGGGCGTCGACGACTATTTTCACGCGGGGTGGTCCTTAAGGAAAGTGAGGATGAAGCCGGCGGCCGGCGCGGGCGTTTCGTAGTGGATCAGGTGCCCGACGCCGGGGATCACCTTAAGGGTGCCGTCAGGCAGCAGCGCGGCGAGGCGGTGCTGGTCAGGCAGCATCGCAATCTCGTCCTTCTCGCCGGCGATGAGCAGGACCGGCAGTGACAACTGCCCGGCCACCTCGGCCACGTTTCCGCTGACGGAAGCTGTGAAGGATTCCAGCAGGCTGTCCCGGTCGGCGAATGCGCTGAAGTAGGCATGGTGCTGGCCGTGGATGAACCGGCGAAGCTCTTTGTCAGGGGTTTTGGCCATGGCCTCGCTCATGACGCGGACGATCAGGGGGCTGCGGAGCAACGCAAGGCCCAGCCTCCGGGGGAGCCGGGCCGCGAGCCGATAGTAGAGGACGGCAAGTTTCGTCATGATCCCCTTCGGCCCCTCCAACGCCGGTGCCGCAATCGGATTGATGAGGATCAGCGGTGACACTGCACCGGGGTAGGCTGCCACGAAGTGCGCGGCAACGATGGACCCGAACGAATGGCCCAGCAGCACGGTGTCCGGGCCGAGGCCCAAGGCAGCCATAAAGTCAGTGATGAACGTGCCGTAGTGCTCCACGGAATGGGTTCCTGAGGCAAAGGCCCCGGAGCTGCCGAAGCCGGGGAGGTCCGGCATGATGATCCGCATTCCCGGCAACTGGTCCGCAACCCTGAGCAGCCCATGGTGATCACCCCTGAAGCCGTGGATCACCAGAATGGTCCGTGTCTCCGGTGTCGCCTGTACCGGTTCATAGGTCCAGTAGGCCACGGTGCTGCCGTTGAGCTCTATCTCAGAGGCCTGGGTCCGGGCCGCGAGTTCATGGCTGAAGTAGGACGGCGTGGTGGGAGGCGGGGAGTCAGCTGTTTTCATGGCCCTCGGTCCTAGTTGACGTTGTCAGGGTGGGACCCGGTGCGGTATCCCCGGTCAAGTTCAGCGAGCGCAGTCATGTCGCGGTCCGAAAGCGCAAAGCGGAAGACGTCCAGATTTTCGCGGATCCGGGGCTCCGAGCTGGCTTTGGGGATGGCGATGTGGCCCAGCTGGACATGCCATCGCAGGATGACCTGTGCCGCCGTCACCCCGTGTTCGGCGGCGCAGGCCAGGACCACGGGGTCCGCCAGGACCTGCCCGCGCCCCAGGGGGCTCCACGCCTCCGTCAGGATACCGAGTGCAGCATGCAACTCCCGGAGCTCAGCCTGTTGGAGCCAGGGATGCAGTTCGATCTGATTGACGGCCGGCACAACCTCCGCCGTATGCAGCAGTCGGTCCAGGTGGGCGGGCTGGAAATTGCACACGCCGATGGCACGCACTTTGCCTTCGCGATACAGAGTTTCCAGGGCGCGGTAGGTTTCCGTGAAAAGCCCGCGCCGGGCGCAGGGCCAGTGGATCAGGTACATGTCTATGTAGTCCAGGCCGAGGTTCACCATGGAGGTATCGAACGCATGGAGCGTTGCGTCATAGCCCTGGTCATCGTTCCAGACCTTCGTGGTAATGAAAACGTCCTCCCGGGACAACGCGGGCGCCGCTTCCCCTGAGCCGCCACTTCCGGTTCCGCCGTCGTACCCGAAGGAGGAGCTGATCCCGCGGGCCACTCCGGTTTCATTCCCGTACATGGCTGCGGTGTCGAAATGCCGGTAACCGGCGCCCAGTGCCGTGGCCACCAGGGCGGACGCCTCCGCGACCGGAACCTTGTACAGCCCATATCCCAACTGGTCGATCAGCACGCCGTTGTTCAGGCTGAGCCGGGGAGAGGTTTTCATAGCAACGACTCTACCCATTCTGTACACAGACTCCGTCAGGTGGGGCCGTCGAAACTGACCAGGCGCCGCGCGCTTGCTTCATCAAGGATCAGGTCGGTCGCCAGCCCCGCGGTCAAGGCTCCGCGCAGGCCATTGATCTTCGACGCCCCGGACACCACGCAGATGCGGCGCCGGACCTGCTTCAGTTCCGCGAGCGCAGGGCCGGTGGACCGTTCATTGAGTACGATGCCGTCAGAAGACCCGTCACCACGGAAAAACACGGTTGCGACGTCGCCCACAACATCCGATTCTGCAAGGATCTTGAGGTCACTTTCGTCCAAATAGCCCCCTGCGTAGACGTGGCTTGGAAAGTCGGCGTCCACCGAACCCACGCCGAAGATCGCCATGCTCATCCTTGACTGGAGCTCCAGGATCCGTTGCACGCTGCGTTCATTCCACATGGCCGTCTTGGTCGCTGCGTGGTCAAAAAACGCCGGTACCGGGAACTGCTCCACCCGGGCGCCGTAGGCACTTCCGAAGCGGCGCATGATGTCGCTGGCGTACGTGATGCCCGTAGTGTGCATATTCCCCGCACCGTTGAGTTGGACGATGACGGTGTCGTGGGTGATCTTGCGGGTGAGGTGCCGGCTCACTGCGCTCAGCGTGGAGCCCCAGGCCACCCCGATGATGGCGTTGGAATCCACCAGCGGCCCGATCGTTCGTGCGGCCTGCATGGCTACGCGGTCCAGGGTTTCAGCTTCGTTCAGGGTTTCCAGGATTGGGACAACGTGCACGTCCACGTTGTACTCGTCCCGGATCATGCCCTCCAGTTCCGGGCCGGTATCCATTGGATTGCGGATCTGGATCTGGACGAGGCCGGAGTCCCGGGCCGAGGACAGGAGCCGGGAAACCGTGGAACGGGACGTGCGCAGTTCCCGGGCGATGGCGTCCATGGTGAGGTCCTGCAAGTAATACATCTGCGCGGCCCGCAGGGTGTCGGAGTGGCGTGAGGGTGACATGGGGGAATCCATTCTGCACGTTTGTGCATAGAGGTTGACTCTATTTTCCATTACTTCAAACAATAGTGGGAGACCTGCGGTTCGCCAGGCGGCAGCCGCATACACCAAACCCAAGGGAGTTGTTTTGGGAACCCATGATTTGTTCGGCCACAGCGGAGCCACGCCGTCTGCAGCCTCCGGAGCGCGTTCTTCAGTGCAGGCCCTGCGGCAGCGTCCGCGGGCAAAAGTGCTCATCGTCGGCGGCGGAATCAACGGCGTGGGCACGTTCCGCGATCTTGCCCTGCAGGGTGTCGATGTTGCCTTGGTGGAGCGCGGAGACTACTGCCAAGGTGCCAGCGGTGCCTCCTCGCACATGATCCACGGCGGCATCCGCTACCTGGAAAACGGCGAGTTTCGGCTGGTCCGGGAATCAGTGGTGGAACGAAACCGCCTGCTCCGCATCGCGCCCCACTACGTGAAGCCACTCCAAACCACGATTCCGATTTTTAGTACCTTCTCCGGGGTGCTGTCGGCCCCGTTGCGCTTCCTGACGCACAAGCAGCAGGGCAAGCCGAAGGAGCGCGGTGCGTTCCTCATCAAGGTGGGGCTCAGCCTTTACGATTCGTTCTCCCGTGACGGCGGATCCGTTCCCCGCCACCAGTTCCGGGGCCGGAAGCGTGCACTGGCCGAACTGCCGCACCTCCACCCCGGCATCAAATATGCGGCCACCTACTTTGATGCGTCCGTGCACAATCCGGAGCGCCTCACCCTGGACGTCCTCCAGGACGGGGAGAAGGCCGGGTTGGGCGTCGACGGCCCCGCTGACGCCACGGCCCGGGCCAGCAACTACCTTTCGCTGCAGTCCATGACAGCCGCCGCGGCGCCCGGCAGTACCGGCCGCACAGCGGGAAGCACCGTCCAGTTGCGGGACGAGCTCACCGGCGACGTTTTTGACTTCACCGCGGATGTCATCGTCAACACCACCGGGGCCTGGGTGGACCTGACCAACGGGGCGATGGGCGCCGGCTCCCAGTTCATGGGTGGCACCAAGGGCTCGCACATTGTCCTGGACCACCCCGGACTGCTCGAAGCATGCCGTGGCCGCGAAATCTTCTTTGAGCACACGGATGGGCGGATCGTCCTGATCTACCCGATGGGGGACAGGGTCCTGGTGGGAACCACCGACGTGGAGGCCGACATGGGCCAGGACGCGGTGTGCACCGACGGCGAGATCGACTACTTCCTTGAACTGATTAGCCACGTCTTCCCCGACATCCCGGTGAACCGCGGGCAGATCGTCTACACGTTCTCCGGTGTCCGCCCGCTCCCGCGGCACGACGCAACCCAGCCAGGATTTGTCTCAAGGGACTATCGGATCGAGCGGCGCGAAGGGGCGGCAGGCGCCGTCGTTCTTTCCCTGGTGGGTGGCAAGTGGACAACGTTCCGCGCGCTGGCCGAGCATATGGCCAACGACGTGCTCGCCGAATTGGGGATGGAACGGAAGGTTTCGACGGCGAAGCTCGCCATCGGAGGCGGGACCGGCTTTCCTGAGGACGAGGCGGGGGTCCAGAAATGGATTAAGGCCCACATGTCCGCCAGCCGCGACGCCGACCGGACCGCGGTCCTGCTGACGCGCTATGGCACCCGCGCCGAGGAAGTCATGGACTACCTCGACGGCGGCGCTGACCGGCTCCTGCACTCCACGCGCGAGCTCAGTGTCCGCGAGCTGGAATTTATGGCCGCCAATGAGCAGATCGGGCACCTCGCAGATGTGCTCATCCGCCGGACGTCCCTTGCCTTCCGCGGCCTGGTGACGGGTGAACTGCTGCACGAGGTGGCGGAGGTGCTCGCCGGTCCGCTGGGTTGGGATCCCGCCACAACGGCCGCGCAGATCCGGGCTGCCCACGACGTGCTGGAGCGTCTCCACCGAGTAGAGATCCACAGTTTGGTCGCCTAGGCAACCCGGCTGAAAGCCGGGGCACCACCGTGCCCCGGCCCTACGGTCGGTCCTGCAACCGCGATGGACCGACAACAGATATAGAGGAGTCAAAGATGTCTCTTGGAATTGTTTTCCTTTCCGAAGTCTTCGGAACTGCGATGCTCACCCTCCTGGGTTGCGGGGTGGTCGCCAACGTTGCGTTAAAGGGCACCAAAGGCTACAGCGGCGGGTTCCTGATGGTGACCTGGGGGTGGGGCATCGCCGTTTTCGCGGGTGTTTTCGTTGCTGCCAAGTCCGGCGCACACCTCAATCCCGCCGTCACCCTCGGGATCCTGGTTGAGGGCAAGCGTCCTTATGCCCCAGAGGTCCCGATTGATGTTGCTTCAACCCTGACGTACTTCGGCGGCGAAATGCTGGGGGCTTTCCTCGGCGCAGTGGTCTGCTGGGCCGCCTATAAGCAGCACCTCGACGCCGACCTCGAGACGGCCAGCAAACTGGGCGTGTTCTCCACGGGCCCGGCGATCCGCTCCACGCCGTGGAACCTCGTCACCGAGATCATCGGCAGTTTCGTGCTGGTTTTTGTGATCCTCACCCTCGGCGGAACGCCCTCGGGCCTGGGACCTCTTGCCGTCGCCCTGCTCGTGGTGGGCATCGGTGTTTCCCTCGGCGGACCCACGGGCTACGCCATCAACCCGGCCCGTGACCTGGGGCCCCGGATTGCTCACGCTTTGCTTCCCATCAAAGGAAAGGGCACCAGCGACTGGGCCTACTCGTGGATTCCCGTAGTGGGACCCCTGGCCGGTGGTGCCCTGGGCGGTATTGTCGCCAGGATAGCCCCGATCATCATTACTGCCGCCGCCTGACCGTTCAGCCAACACCCCGTATACAGACAAGGACGTCATCATGAACCAGTACGTAATCGCCATTGACCAGGGCACCACCAGCTCCCGGGCCATCGTCTTCGACCACAGCGGCAATATAGTCTCGTCGGGCCAGATGGAGCACGAACAGATCTTCCCGCAGGCCGGCTGGGTGGAGCACAACCCCGCCGAGATCTGGAACAACACCCGGGAGGTCATTGCCTCCGCGCTCTCCAAGGCGAACCTGACCCGGCACGACATTGCCGCCGTCGGCATCACCAACCAGCGCGAAACCGCCGTAGTGTGGGACAAGACCACCGGCGAGCCTGTTTATAACGCCATCGTCTGGCAGGACACCCGGACCCAAAGCATCGTTGACGAGCTCTCCCAGGACGGCGGGCCGGAACGGTTCAAGCACAAGGTGGGCCTTCCCCTGGCCACTTATTTCTCCGGCACCAAGATCAAATGGATCCTGGACAACGTGGAAGGTGCCCGGGCCAAGGCGGAAGCCGGTGAACTTATTTTCGGCAACACCGACGCCTGGGTCCTGTGGAACCTGACTGGCGGGGTCGATGGCGGCGTGCACGTCACTGACGTCACGAATGCCTCCCGCACCCTGTTTATGGACCTCGAGACCCTGAGCTGGGACGAGGAGATCCTGGGGATCTTCGGTGTCCCGCTGAGCATGATGCCGGAGATCAAATCCTCCTCCGAGGTCTACGGCACGGTCCACACGTCGCAGTTGCTGCGCGAAGTCCCCGTAGCTGGCATCCTCGGGGACCAGCAGGCGGCCACGTTCGGCCAGGCGGCCTTCCAGGCGGGCGAAGCCAAGAATACCTACGGCACTGGCTGCTTCCTCATCTTCAACACTGGGGAGGAGATCGTCCACTCCAAGAACGGACTCCTGACCACCGTCGGGTACAAGCTGGGAGATGCCGCACCGCACTACGCACTGGAAGGCTCCATCGCTGTCACCGGGTCCCTGATCCAGTGGCTGCGGGACAACCTGGGCATGATCAGCAGCGCTCCCGAGGTGGAGACGCTGGCGGCGTCAGTCAAGGACAACGGCGGCGTTTACATCGTCCCGGCGTTCTCCGGCCTCTTCGCCCCGTACTGGCGCTCCGACGCCCGCGGGGCCATTGTGGGCCTGACCCGCTTCGTCAACAAGAACCACATTGCACGGGCAGCGCTGGAAGCAACGGCGTTCCAGACCCGCGAGGTGCTGGACGCTGTCAACGCGGACTCAGGCGTTCCGCTCACGGAGCTAAAGGTCGACGGCGGCATGGTTGCCAACGATGCCCTGATGCAGTTTCAGGCGGACATCCTGGGCGTCCCGGTAATCCGGCCCGAGGTCGTGGAAACCACCGCCCTGGGCGCGGCCTACGCCGCAGGCCTCGCCGTCGGATTCTGGAAGGACCTCGGAGAGCTGTCGGCCAACTGGTCCGAGGACAAGCGCTGGGAACCGCAGCTTGACCAGGCCGAACAGGACCGCCAGCTCCGCCTGTGGCGTAAGGCCGTCACGAAGTCGATGGACTGGGTGGATGACGACGTGAGGTAGTTGTTCGGTGGTGAGCATGGCGGGCTGTGACATTCTGACCATGGGAAGTGGTGCCTCCATCACCAGTGTCATCTTCAACACCCCGCCCGAGCCGGCCTTCGCGGGCAGGGAAGCAGCGCGGGCGTGGATGGCTACAGAGCAGTATGCACAGCTGAAGGCCCTGATGCTCAGCCTGGCCTATGCGTGAGAACCCCGTTGATCTGAAAGACTCCCCACTTCGACAGTCCCCGCGTTGCCATCGACAGTAACCAGCTGCCCTGTCCGAAGGAGCTCGGTGGCGTTGCCGGTACCAACAACGGCGGGGATGCCGTACTCGCGGGCCACGAGGGAAGCGTGCGCGGCCAGGTTGCCGCCGTCCGTCACGACGGCGGCAGCCACAGCAAACAGGGGGGTCCATGCCGGCGCCGTGGCTTTGGCCACGAGGATCTCGCCCGGCAGGAACCGGGAGAATCCCTCCGGACCGTCAACCACGCGCACCCGGCCCTGCGCCCGCCCTGGACTGGCCGGATGCCCCACCAAGGCACCTGTCGGCACGTCCCTGGTGCTGCGTGCCGAGTTGGCTATACGGTCGAACATGTTGCCTACCACCGGCGGCATCTTTCCCAGTTGCAGCGGAGCTGATAGCTTCCGCTGCCGTGCCCATTCCTTGCGGCGCCGGGCTACTTCTTCGTGCTGCGGGGGCGCGTCCAGGCGCAGGGCATCGAACGTCAGGAAGTAGATGTCCGCGGGGTCGGCGATGATTCCGCTGTCCCGAAGGCGGGTGCCTATTTCGGTGGCACACTGGCGCAGCAGCGGCCAGCCAAGCGTGAAGTCCCTCGCCTGCTCCTCGCGGAGCAGGGCATAGTGCTGGGCCGCGCTGAGGAGGGTGTCAAACCTGTGCAGCTGGCGTGTCCGCTTCAGCACCGCACGGCACAACGCCTCAGCCGCCCGGCGCCGTTCAGTTGCGGGCGGTGCAGTCACGTGCTGCGGAGTGTTGATACTCGGCGTCTGGGGCGTCTGGGGCGTCTGGGGCGTCGCTGGGTGGGGGTCGGGCTGCTCGCCCGCGGTCCGGTGATACCAGTCGAGGCTGTAGACAGCGTGCGGAACGCTTGCAGGCAGGGCAGGAGCCAGGCCGCCCAGAAGTGTTTGGTATCCGGTGGCGTCCAATGCGCCCTGTGCGGCCCGGCTGGCGGGCGCACCGGCAATGTTTCGGCGCCAGAACCGCGCGAGTGCCATCTCCATCTTCCAGGCAGCACCGCCGGTGGCTGCAAAGAACCAGAGATATTCTCCTGCTTTCTGCGCCACACGCTCCACGATGTCCATCAGCTCGGGCAGGGCAGCCGTTTCCACGACACCCCTCGAGGACTCCACAAGTGCCCGGTATGAGGGCAGGCACTGGGTGCGCCATTCGTCTTCGAGCCCCCGCAGCACTGTCCTGTCCGCCCCGGCGGGGTCGAACATGGGCCGCACCACGGAGTTGAAGAAGTACGGCAGGGACCGGGGTTCGCCGCCGAACAGCAGGTGGGGGAGCGCCCTGGGGCTCGGCGGGGCGACGTAGTACCAGCCATTGACCAGCCCATGCCCCATGGGCACGGAAATGCCGGCGGACGCGAAGACGGCCTGGTTGTAGGCGGCATCGATCCGCGGTATGACCCAGTCCATGAACAGCGGAGTGACCGGCTCAGGCAGCCATTCGCCCAGGCGGAAGTTCCGCAGCCAGGTGCCCCTTCCGGGCGGGTTCCAGGAAACAGGATCGGGGAGGGCGGTCATCGGACGGGCCTGCAGAACCTGGACCTTGCCCGCTTTGTCCAGTGCCCACTCAATGTCCTGCGGGCGCCCAAAGTGCCGGGCCACCTGCGCCGCAGTGGCGGCCACCGCCGTCGCGCTTTCCTCCGAAAGAACACCGGCCGCGCCCCGGGCCAGGGCGGGCCGCCCCTCGCGCACAATCCATTCCTCGCCCGTCTCCACGCCGGAAACCAGGCCGTCGGCGAGGCCCGGAACCGCGGAGATGACGGTTTCGCTGCGGTCTCCGGTCAGCGGGTTGGCGGTCAAGGCGACGCCCGCGGTGACAGGGTCCACCATCTGTTGCACGAGAACCGCCATGCCGGACCAGGCACCTGCCGCGGCGCCGTCGTACGTGTCCGGCCCCTCGCCGGCGCCGGTCCTGATAGAGGCTTCGTAGGCCCTGACGCGGTCAGCCCTGGCCGATTCAAAGCAGCGCTCCACGGCCCCGGGCAGGCCGGCTGCGTCCACGTTGAGGTAGCTCTCATACATGCCCGCGAAGGATGCGCCGGGCAGGTCTTCCGCAGCGGCCGAGGACCTTACTGCATACGGGCCGGGGCCGGCAGCGGCTGCTGCCGCCTGAAGGCCTCCGGTCACACCTTGGGATACTCCGGCCTCAAGGGCAGTGCCCGTGACCACAAAGCCGGGCGGTACCGGGAAACCTGCTGCCGCCAAGGCCGAAAGCGCAGCAGCCTTGCTGCCGACGGCCTCCCGGGCCAGCGCGGCGGGGTGGCCGAGAGGGGGAAACAGGATGTTTTCACTCACCAGGGTCACCGGTCCCGTCCGTTGTTGCACAGCGGATTTCAGTCTATTCACGCCCGGCCGCAACGGGTAGGCAAAGGTCACCGCAGCGTCCCTTCCCGGTGCGCTAAAGTAGTTCTATGCGTGCGATCCTTCTGCTTAGCTAGCCGCCCGGTATCCGGAGTCAACCGGATCGCCGCGCGGCAGCCCCTCCATGGAGAGGGGCTTTTGTGTGTCCGGGCAGGTTTGCCGGGCCGGCAGCAGAAGGGATCAGAGAAGTTACGGCCGCACAGATGCCGTAACAGAACAGAAGAGGGCAGCAGTGAGCGTTCAGCCGGAGACAGAGACCGGAACACCAGCAGTGGCAGCTGAGGGGCCTGAGGAGGGCACCTACAGCTTCGCGGCTATGGAGGCCAAATGGCCGCAGGTATGGGAAGACCTCAAGGTCTTTACCCCAGCCGATGACGGTTCCCGCGAGCGCCGCTATGTCCTGGACATGTTTCCGTACCCATCGGGCGACCTCCACATGGGCCACGCCGAAGCGTTTGCCATGGGCGACGTCGTGGCACGGTACCTGCGCCAGCAGGGCTTCGATGTCCTGCATCCGATCGGTTGGGACTCCTTCGGCCTGCCGGCGGAGAACGCCGCCATCAAACGCAACGCCCACCCCAGCGAGTGGACCTACGCCAATATCGAAACGCAGGCCGCGTCGTTCAAGCGGTACGCGATCTCCGCGGACTGGTCACGGCGGCTGCACACTTCCGACCCGGAGTATTACCGCTGGACCCAGTGGCTGTTCAAGCGCTTCTATGAGCGTGGCCTGGCCTACCGCAAGGATTCCCCGGTCAACTGGTGCCCTAAGGACCAGACCGTCCTGGCCAACGAACAGGTGGTCAACGGGGCCTGCGAACGCTGCGGCACCGCGGTCACCAAGAAGTCCCTGAACCAGTGGTACTTCAAGATCACCGAGTACGCCGACCGGCTCCTCGATGACATGGAGGAGCTACGAGGCCACTGGCCCGAGCGCGTGCTGGCCATGCAGAAGAACTGGATCGGCCGTTCCGAAGGTGCCCACGTCACCTTTGTGATCGAGGCCGACGGCGGCAAGCCCGCCAAGGACGTCACGGTCTTCACCACCCGCCCCGACACCCTTTACGGCGCCACGTTCTTCGTGGTCGCCGCTGACGCGCCGCTCGCCGTCGAGCTGGTCACGGAAGAGCATGCCGGCGCCCTGGACGCGTACCGCGAGCAGGTCAAAGCCCTCACGGAGATCGAACGCCAGTCCACCGAACGCGAAAAAACCGGTGTCTTTACCGGCCGGTACGCCGTCAACCCGCTGAACGGCGAGAAGCTGCCCGTCTGGGCCGCAGACTACGTGCTGGCCGACTACGGTACCGGAGCCATCATGGCTGTCCCGGCCCACGACCAGCGTGACCTTGACTTCGCCAAGACCTTCGACCTGCCCGTCCGCGCCGTGCTGGACACCGGCGAGGAGGACCCGGCTGCTTCCGGTAAGGCAACTGCGGGGGAGGGCACCCTGATTAACTCAGGCGTCCTCGATGGCCTGCCAAAGGCTGAGGCCATCCCCGCCGCCATTGGCATCCTTGAAAAGCAGGGCACCGGCGAGAAGTTCGTCAACTTCCGGCTGCGTGACTGGCTGTTGAGCCGGCAGCGGTTCTGGGGCACGCCCATCCCCATCATTCACTGCCCCGCCTGCGGTGAGGTTGCGGTACCGGACGAGCAGCTGCCCGTCACCCTCCCCGCAGATCTCCGTGGCGAGGACCTTTCGCCGAAGGGGACGTCGCCGCTGGCTGCCGCCGAGGCCTGGGTCAATGTTGAATGCCCCAACTGCCACGGACCGGCGAAGCGGGACACCGACACCATGGATACGTTTGTGGATTCGTCGTGGTACTTCCTGCGGTTTGTCTCCCCGGAATACACGGACGGCCCCTTCGACCCCGCGAAGATCAACGACTGGATGCCAGTTGGCCAGTACGTCGGCGGCGTGGAGCACGCCATCCTGCACCTGCTCTACGCCCGGTTCTTCACCAAGGTCATCCACGACCTCGGCATGATCGACGCCGACGAACCGTTCAGCGCCCTGCTGAACCAGGGCCAGGTCCTCAACGGCGGCAAGGCCATGAGCAAGTCCCTCGGCAATGGCGTTGACCTTGGTGAGCAGCTGGATAAGTACGGTGTGGACGCCGTCCGGCTCACCATGATCTTCGCTTCCCCTCCGGAGGACGACGTCGACTGGGCGGATGTTTCGCCGTCGGGCTCTGCGAAGTTCCTGGCCCGCGCCTGGCGGCTGGCGCAGGACGTCACCAGCACCCCCGGCACCGACGCCGCCTCCGGCGACCGGGCGCTGCGTTCGCTGACCCACCGCACGATTGCCGACGCCGCGGCCCTGTTGGACAGCAACAAGTTCAACGTGGTGGTGGCCAAACTGATGGAGCTGGTCAACGCGACCCGCAAGACCATTGATGCGGCTGGCGGCGCCGGTGGTTCCGATCCTGCGGTGCGCGAAGCCGCGGAGGCCGTTGCCGTTATCCTCAGTCTCTTCGCGCCGTACACCGCGGAGGACATGTGGAACGTCCTGGGCCACCCTGCCTCCGTGGCGAACGCCGGCTGGCCAACCCACGACGAAGCGCTCCTGGTGCAGGAAACCGTCACCGCTGTCGTCCAGGTCCAGGGCAAGGTCCGCGACCGTCTCGAGGTCTCCCCGGAGATCAGTGAAGACGAGCTGCGTGAACTGGCCCTCGCGTCGGAAAACGTTCAGCGCGCCCTCGATGGGCGGGGTATCCGCACAGTCATCGTGCGTGCCCCTAAACTGGTGAACATCGTCCCGGCTTAGCCGGGTCACCGGCCGCCGGATCCTTCCGGCGGCCGGCAAAAAATTCCAGGAGGCGCACTTGCCCGACCGTGATTCCGCTGCCTGGCTCTGGCTCCGGGACCGTCTGGCGGCCTTCCGGCCCGTGCCCCGTCCGGGGGCAGCGGGTGCCGGCCCGGCCGACGTCGTCCGCACTGCCGTGGTCACCGATTCCGCAGCCGCGCTGCCGGCCGACTGGGTCGCAGCCTTCGCCGGCGACGGGCGCCTGACTGTGATTCCCATGCCCGTGATGGTGGGTGAGGAAATCTACGGCGAGGGCGAAGACGACATCACCGAAACCATTGCACTGGCACTCGCCAGCGGCAAATCCGTTAAGACTTCCCGTCCGTCACCCGGGCAGTTCGAACAGGCGTTCCGTGCCGCCGGACGGCGGGGCTACGAAGCCGTTGTTTCGATCCACATTTCCGGCGGTTTGTCCGGGACCGCAGATGCGGCCCGGCTCGCGGCCAGCCGGGTGGACATCCCTGTCGAAATTGTCGATTCCGGGACAGTCGGAATGGCGCTGGGCCTGGGCGTGCAGGCCGCTGTGGTCGCAGCCGCAGCGGGCGGCGACGCAGCCGCCGTGGCGGCCGTCGCACAGGAACAGCTTGGCCGGACCAAGGTGTACTTTTATGTCCCCAGTTTGGAGCAGCTCCGCCGGGGCGGCAGGATCGGGGCGGCCGCGTCCCTGGTGGGAACCATGCTGGCCATCAAACCCATCCTCGCGGTCGACGGCGGCAAGATCGTTCCGCTGGAAAAGGTCCGTTCTGCAGCCCGCGCAGTTGCCCGGTTGGAGGAGATCGCTGCCGAGGACGCAGCTTCCCGGCCGGCCGGCCGCGTCAGCCTCGCCGTCCACCACTTCGGAAATCCTGCCGAGGCTGAAGCGCTTGCCGACAGGCTGGCCGCTGCGCTGCCTCACTGCCCGCGCGCCCAGATCAGTTCGCTTCCTGCGGTGCTGGCCGCCCACGCCGGCCTGGGCGTCCTGGCTGTGATCGTGGGGGAGGGCTACTCCCCGGGGCTGGCCGACGACGTCCCCGGACTTTCCACATAGCCGCTGCCGGCGCTGTCCCGTTCCGGCGGACTTCCCTAGCGTGGGGGATATGTCACGCCGTGAAGCTGGAGCCGCCAGTCCTGGGGCGCGCCATGCCGGAAGCCGTTTGCAGGCCACACTCGGATCTTCCTCCGCCGGGCTGTTACCCGGCGGTGAGGAGGCCTTTGTCTACGGCAGCTCCGGCCAGGGGGAGTCTTCCCAGTCGGCCGAAGGCTTCGGAGGGGGAGCGTCCTCCGATCACGCGCCCGCCATCCGCGCAAGCACCCCGTCGGTCCCCGTGCGCAGGGGGCCGGTCCTGAGGTGGCGGCTTGGACTGAAATCCGCCCTGCTTGTGGGAGCTGTGGCTGTCCTGTGTGGTGCCTGGTTCTGGTGGCAGGTTTCCGCCGGCCGTCCCGAAGTGCTGCCAATCAGTGAGGCGGCGTCGTCCGGAAGCTCGGTGTCGGCCAGCCCCGACATGGAGGGTGGTCAGACCGCGGGAACAGTTGCGGAGCCTTCGCAGCCCGTGAGTGGCGGTCCTGCCGTGCTGCATGTGGCGGGAGCGGTTGCCCGGCCGGGCGTCGTGGAACTGTCGCCGGGAAGCCGCGTCAATGATGCCCTCATTGCCGCTGGCGGAGGCACCCCTGGGGCAGACCTTGACCGGCTCAACCTGGCAGCCGTCGTCGTGGACGGGCAGAAGATCTATGTGCCGCGGCAGGGTGAACCCCTCCCGGCCGACTCCGCAGGTGCCGTTTCGGGAGAGGAGGGCGGCTCGGCTGCCGGCGGTGCTGCGTCACGTTCCGTGGGGGGCAAGACCAATCTCAACTCCGCTGGTCTTGAAGAGCTGGGGACCCTGCCCAAAGTAGGCCCCGTGCTGGCCCAGCGGATAGTGGATTGGCGTAAGGAGCACGGCCCGTTCACGTCAGTCGAGGAGCTCGATGCGGTGGACGGCGTGGGACCGAAAATGCTCGAAACGCTGCTTCCTTTGGTGAGCGTGGAGTGATGTGTCCGGCAGGAGCAGGCCGCCGTGGGTAGCCCCAGCCGGTGGAACCGGTTTGTGGAGTCGGCAGTCCGGACGCCTGATGCTGTCGAATCCACCGCACACCGCACCCGGCCGGCAGAGGAACCCTTCAGGACCGGCACGAAAGTGCAGGGGAGTCCTATACAGGAAAAGGTCCGCCGGGCGGTTGCGGAGAACGTCCGTGGGAAGCCCAAGACTCCGGCTGTAGACGGGCCGAGGCGGCGCACGGACGTCCGTCTTGCTCCGGCTGCCCTGCTGGTTTGGGGTGCCGCCATCGCAGGTGTCTGGCTGACGCCGGACGCCCTTCTGGTCCTCAGCTGTGGACTACTGGTTCTCGCGGGCCTTCTCCTTGGCAAGGCCGTGCGGAGTGCCGTTCCCCGCAGCTTCCTGATCACTGCCGCCCTTGCCGTGCTCCTGGCTGTGTCCACCGCCGCGCATTCGGCGGTCTCGTCCTCGCAGCGCAACCACGGTCCCTTCGCCGATGCCGTGCGGGACGGCGAATCTGTGGTGGCCGTCCTGGAGGTCACGGGACCGCCTCGAGCCGTTTCGCCCGTGGGCCGTACCGGCCGCGGCGGTTGAAGTCACCACCGGTGGCCAGCTGCTTCGGGCCAACGCCGACATCGTGGTCATGGGCGGAAGCGACTGGGGCGCCGTGGCGGCCGGTCAGCGCCTCCGCACCACCGGAAAACTCAAGCCCGCAGATCCGGGGCAGACCGAGGCCGGTATCCTGGCGGCCTCATCGGCTCCGGGCCTGCTGGCAGGAGGCTCCTTGGGCTGGCAGGAGGGTCCGGGCCAACTGCGCAGCCGTTACGTCGCCGCCGCCTCGTTCCTTGAGCACGACCCCGCCGGTCTCCTGCCCGGCATGGTCACCGGGGACACCAGCGCCTTGGATGAAGGGCTGAATGGCGCCATGCAGTCGGTGGGCATGACCCATCTGACCGCCGTCAGCGGCGCCAACTGCAGTCTGGTGCTTGGTGCCCTCCTGCTGCTGGCCCGCAGCCTGCGCATGCCCAGGGTGCCAGCGGCCGCCTTGGCACTGTCCGGATTGGGACTGTTTGTCCTCTTGGTCGGCCCCGATGCCAGTGTCCTGCGCGCTGCCCTGATGGGTTCAATAGCCCTCGCGTCACTGGCCGGCGGGAGAACGGGCCGGGGACTGAGCTTCCTTTGCCTCGCCGTGATCGGGCTTCTGTTGTTCGATCCGGGCCTGGGGACCAGCTTCGGCTTCCTGTTGTCGGTCCTCGCAACCCTGGGAATCATTGTGCTTGGCCAGCGGTTGGTGGACCTGGCTCCTGTTTGGGTGCCCCGGTGGGCGGCGGCAGCGTTCGCCGTGCCGTTGTCCGCCCAGCTGCTGTGCGGTCCCGTAATTGTGCTTCTGCAGCCACAATTCTCGACCTACTCATTGGTGGCGAACATCGCGGCTGCCCCGCTCGTTGCCCCGGTGACGTTGCTCGGCACAGCCGCTGTTCCCCTGACGGTACTGGCGCCATGGGCTGCAACCGTACTCATCGCGGTGGCGGGGGTTTTCTGCGGCGGCGTTGCCGGGACGGCCAGGTTTATGGCGGCTCTGCCCGGTTCCTCACTTCGGTGGCCGGAAGGAGGCTTCGGGGTGATGACCATGGTGGCGTTGTCGGTACTGACGCTGGCAATGGTGCTGCTTGCACTCCGCCCACGGATGGCAGCGGACCTGTTGCTGGGCTTGCACGGCCGCATCGAGCGACTTCTCGAAAAGGCGGAAGGCCTCCGCTGGCCGGCATGGCCGCGCTCCCCGTACCGCGGTCCACCTCGTGGCTTGGAGCCACGGTGCGAGCGAACGCTGGGCAGGGAATTTGAAGGGGATTCCCGCAACGGCTCGGGAACCGCCGACTGACGTTCCAGAAACGCGTCTCGGAGAGACCATCGAGACGCGGGGTCGACGCTATCCAGTTCGCATGACATGACCTGGCGCGACGAACGGACCAGGATCGGCGTGAACGCGCTGAACGCGGCCGCTTGGACACTCGCAGCCACGCCGTTGTCGGCATTCGATCAGGACAGGAAGGACCGTGAAGCGCCGGCGGTCCAGCAGGCCTTGGACCTGTTCGCGTCAATGGGACCGGCCTTCGTGTAAGCGGACGAGACCGACACGAACCCAAACTGGGCAGCACGAGGCGCGACATTCAACATCGGCACGCTCCTGCTGTCACGAGGAGCATCATCCCAGCTCAAGGCTGGTTCCCTCACCAGCAAGGCCGTCCTCGCGGCCGAACGGCTAAGCATCGCCACAATGGACAGTGCCAGGCTGGGCGGACTTTCCGCGGCCCTGGGCAGCACCGCAAACGGACTGGGGACAGCAGGGGCTCTTGGGCCGGCTTAGTGATCAAGCACGCTTGTCGCTGTACGACTTTCAGCAGGTCGCGGTGAAAGCTGTGGAGAGATTGCATGAGGCCAGGAGGATCAGTGGCCCCCAGATCCAGATCGAATAGATGGGGTACTACAGCCGTTAGCTCAGTCTCGTTTGCGTGTTGGATATTTCGGTATGTTCGTCAGCTGTCCCATGGTCGGTCATGGCCTCCGCCTAAATGACCGAAACACAGCGGGTCAACGGAGCGGAACGGAACGGTCAGTCCTGTCCTCCAACGACTGAACTGACCGACCGCTCACTGGTCTATTTGATGTTGGCCGTCGCGGTAAGGATCGCGTGTCCGTCCTTAACCCGATCTACGTGAAAGGTCCCCCCTGACTTCAACGGGGTCTGCTTAGCGGAGAAGAATACATAGTCGATCTTCCGACCGTCGACCGTGTCTACGCCCGCGCGAGCCGCCTTTCCGGTCTGGAGCTGGTGCGCTTCCACGAACTTTCCCTCACCGTTGTACTGGTACATGTTTGTCATTGCCTCTGTCTGAGGGCCCGTGTTGAAGTCACCTCCGACGACGACGGAAATGCCATCGTGGATCCAGCGCTTAGTGATGTTCTTGATTTTTTGGGTCTGCTCGGTGCGGTCTGCATCCACATCATCGCCGTACGCCTGCAGGTGCGTCGCGCAGGCATTCACCTTGTTGCCGTCCTTTCGAAACTTCACACAAGCCATCCCAAAGGTCTGGCCCTTCGCCTTATTGACTTCGGCGCCGAAGAAATTAACGTCTGTGGCGGTGCCGGCGCCGGTGTGAACGGCGACCAGCCCCTTCCAGGTCGTGCCGTCTTCTGATGTCGGACAGACGGCCGCAGCGTTGCCCGCAGTGGTTTGTTTCTGCCGGTGGAACGAGAACGTCCAGTTGGGATGGGCCGCCTTTGCAGTCTCGTACGAAGCCTCGCAGACCTCTTCAGCGAGCAGTACATCATTGTCGCCAGCAAGCTTCAGGACATCGTTCCAGCGCTCCGGAATTTGGTCAGTGTTGTGCTGGACGACCCGAAGCTTCGTCTCTGCGGCGGCCGCCGGCAGCGCCGTAGCGGTCGCTCCGGCACAGAGCGCCGCGGTCAGGCCTGCCGCCAGCAAAGCACGGCTCAGGGCCCTAGGTTGATAACTCATCGTTGTCGATCCCTTTCGTTGAATGTGTCGGGGACGACGAAATTCCCCCAGTGAGAGGCGATAGACGCCCCTCACTGAAGATACATCCAACGAATGGAATAATCACGCAGTTCTGTCGGAGAATCCTGACTGTCCACAGTTTTTCGTCCCCGAGTTGCTTCGCGCTGCGCTCACGCCCCGGCACTCCGGAGGGGACCGTTTGGACGGTAGGCGTTAGTACCTGACCTCGACGTCGAAGTCATGTCCGGGGCGTCCGGTAAGTCTTTCCGCGGCGTCGCGGACTGCGTCAGGGATGTCCTCGACATTTTCGGGCGTGGGCTTCAAGATCCGGCATCTCGATCACGCGCAGGTCGAGCCAGCCGTCGGCCGCTTTCTTGATCTGTGCAGTGAGTATCATGTCTTCCCCTCCGAGCGTCAGGTTACTGCTCGGTGCACCTGAAGGCACGTGCGTTTACATTTTCCAGCTCGTCCGGGCTTCACCTTTTAGTTCAGACCATGGTGTCCTGATGGGGCTGCGCCCCTATGTCTGCAACGGGGCGATAGTTCTGATGGCTTGGAGCTACGGCCCCGTCATGGCAGGCTTAGACACTGCACTAACACTTCCGGAAGGAACCCAGAATGGCCGCTGCGCCGAATGCACGAAACAGGGCGACGGCGTCCGGCGCGGCCACCTGGCGGGATGTAGAACCTGCCGGAGTGGTGTTGATTGGCGGTCCGGAAGAGTACTTGGGGATCCGGGCCATGGACCGTGTCAGGGCACAGGTGCGGGCTGTTTCGCCGGATGTCGAAGTCACCCGGTTGAACGCGGGAACCTACGAACCCGGGTCACTTACTTTGCACGTCAGCCCCTCCCTCTTCGGCGAGAACAAGCTGATCGAGGTCGAGGGCGTTGAAAGCATGAACGACTCCTTCTTGGCAGATGCCCTCGCGTACGTCGCCCGCCCCGAACCTGATGCAGTCCTCGTCCTGCGCCACGGCGGGGGTGTCCGGGGAAAGAAGCTCCTTGATGCTGTCAAGGCGGGGGGCTGGCCGGTAGTGGACTGCCAGCCGCTGAAAAAAGATGCAGACAAGACCGCTTTCGTCACTGCAGAATTCAGGGCTGCCGGGCGCAAAATCAGCGGCGACGCCGTCCAGTCGCTGGTCAACGCAGTGGGCGCCAACCTTGCCGAACTCGCGGCGGCCTGCAACCAACTGATTGCGGACGCAACCGGGGCCGTGACCCCTGAGCTGGTGGACCGCTATTACGGCGGCCGCATCGAGGCCACGGCCTTCAAGGTTGCCGACGCCGCCATGGCGGGCAACGGTCCAGCAGCGCTTTCTGCGCTGCGCCACGCCCTGGCCACTGGAGCCGACCCCGTTCCGCTCGTGGCCGCGCTGGCTGCCAAGCTGCGGACGGTAGCCAAAGTGGCGGGCGCCCAGGGGTCTTCCGCCCAGATAGCCCGTGACCTCGGGATGCAGCCCTGGCTCGTGGAACAGGCTCAGCGGGACGTCCGGCGCTGGACACCCGAGGGCCTGGTGCGCTCCATCCAGGTAACTGCCGAAGCAGACGCCCAGGTCAAAGGACTCTCACGGGATCCGGTCTACGCGGTGGAGCACGCCGTCACGGTCATTGCCGCCTCGGCCCGGGGCCGCTAGAGGACCAAATGCCGGGCGGCTATTTGCTAGCCGCTGGCCAACTTGAGCCGCGTACGTCCCGGAGCGCGGAAGCTGCCTGAACAGCCGCTCCGCCCCTTTCCAGGAACGCAACACAGGACCATGGATCGGTAGCTCTCGCCCGTCCACGGAAAGTCATCGGCGTGCCACAGGGCCGCGGGTCTTTCCCCGTGTACCTACTCATAGGCGGCTCGCATCCACTCAAATTCGCGCCGATCAACACTGAAATTCAGGCGAACGGCCACCTACCTGACTTTTTCGGCCTTAGCGTTCGTCGTGGGAGCTGACCCCACCGAATGGCGTGCCCGAAATGTCAGCCCCCTTAAGTGTCGGGCGCGTTTCCATGAGTGGCTAAGAAAGTCACTATACGAAAGGAACATTCATGTCAGCTCTCGTTGAGAGTCCGAATCGTACCAACGGCTCAGTCCAAGGCAACGTGGCGAAAGTGGGAGGGGCCTCCTTGGCGCTCATCGTCACAATGTCGGTGGCTTTTCAGGCCGTTGCCACCCTAGGCATTTCTTCTGGTCTTGCCACGAACCTCTACTTTGCGCTCAATGCTCTGTCTTGGGCCGCGGCGGCGGCAGCAGTGGTGGCGTCTTTCGGCATTGGAGCCGCAGTGGCTGGGCTCATTTTTGGCCTGGCCAAGAAATGGGCTCTGAAGCAGTTCGTTGCCTGGTAAACGCCTAATACCTTCGTACCAGCCCATGAGATGGCCACAATGAAATCACCTCACGTCAACCAACGGCGTCCGCGTGAATGCGCTGTGGTCCTCTCCGGGTGTAAAGCCACCTTCATAGACGATTTTCGGCGCAGGTCCCACCGACTCCAGGATCTTCTGAAAAGCATAGGTTTTCCCTCTCACGCTGCAGCGGTAAATAAGGTACTGATCTTCGGGTACTTGTTGACATTACTCATCATCGGCGTCGGTTTTTTGTGGACGCCTCAGTCGGCTGGATTAGTCACCTTGGGAATTCCGCTCAGCACTCCTGACGTGGTGAGCATTGCGGCCGTGTTGTTGGCAGTCACGCTTTTACAGGCGAGGCGTCGCTATAGGCAGGCCCACCGTTGCTGGAATTCCGTTTCGATACCCCTGGAGGCGGGGATGCGCGCGGGTTGGGTCCTGATGGATCTGGGTCTTGCCAGTATGCTCGTCCTTCAGAACCTGCAGTGGCACCACGCCAGTAATCTATTAGCCTTCGGGGCTCTGTTTGGTTCATCAATTCTTGTCGTGGCACCTCTGAAGAGAATCACCATCCGGGTGCTCGTTGTTTTGATTGGTGTCTTATCTGCGAGCAGCCTCATTATTATTCTTGCGAATGCGTCGTGGTTGGCGGGCGGTGAAAACCTAGGCTCCGGTTTTGGTTCCGCGTTGTTGTTGATTCTGGCTGGTACCGTTATTATCGCCACCTCTACACCTGCCCTTTACAGGGCCACCGCTGACCCCCGCGCCCTGCGTAGCCGAGGATTGCTGACTGATTTATCAATCAAATCAGGAAGCATTTTCCTGTTGTCAAGCTTGGCTCTGTCAATTATGGAAAAGACCCCATGGCCGAGGACGGCACCGTATATTGCTCTTGCTGTTTTCTTCTTGGGGTTGGTTCTTTACCGGTCATCCTTCGCAAGGATCGCTTCGCCTGAAACGCTGGGTTTTGCCTTATTCCTCGTACGGCTTAGACCATCCTGGGTACGGCCGATTATTTTCCACAGCCTAGTGGCCGCAACAGTCGTGACTACACCTTTGACCTTGGGGCTATGCGTATTCTTCTTTTTAGGAAAATATACTCAGGTGCCACTCTTGCTTTTTGCACTTGTCGCTTTAGAGATCAGCATCGATGCCTTGATTGTCCAGCGTCGGACTGCCGTTTTGCCAGCCTCGCACATTTCGAAATTGGTGCAGAAATCCAAGGCCGGCTTAGGCGCAGCGCTTTGCGCCGGGCTTGCGGTTGTGTTCTCAGGCATTCTGGGAACGATCACACCGCCAGCAGCACAAACTCCCTGGCTCGGCCTCACGTCCGGCGCGCTTGCTCTGGTGGCTGTTCTCTTGACAGTCCTTGCTCTCAAAGACGCCCCTGCATGGCTGCGTGAACTATCAGCCACCGAGACGGAGGACACATGAAATCTCTGTCGCGTGTAGATCATGCCTTTGGATCCCACCTCGTTTTCGACGCAGCCTCTGTGGATCTTCCGGACCGAGGCGTTGTTGCGCTTCGAGGGCCGAATGGATGCGGCAAAACGACCCTGCTCAAGCTCCTCGGTGGGGTGATCGCGACATCCTGCACGGAGATCACGCGGTGGAGAAAGGACTTCACGGCGGCCTATCTGGACACGGAGTTTCTTACGCTCGACTACCTCACGGTCGAAGAACACTTGGCTATGGTCAGACCGCTGACTCTTCCGTCAGAAGATGACTGGCGTCATCTTCTGACGGAAGAGATGATGCCAATCAAGGTTGGAGACCTATCCCTCGGACAACGCCAGCGACTTGTTCTGACGGTGGCCTTGGCACTCAAGAACGTCGATGTCCTACTGCTGGACGAGCCAAACAACGGATTGGACCAGCAAGCCTCTTTGGCTGCACGCAAGTCCATTCTCACCGTAGGGAAAAGCCGTCTGGTCCTCGTGGCTACCCACGAAGAAAACCACTGGACCGACTACGATCTCGTGGTCCGCCAAAATGATGCGGTCGAACTGAGCCCAACAGGAGCGCGAAGGTGAGCACTCCTCTCACTCGCTTCCCGTATCTGGGCATCGATTTCTTGAAGATTCTGATCGCTATCGTCTGTGGGATTGGTCTTGCTTCTCTCTTCACGTGGGACAGCACCAGCGACCTAACCTCCATTAGCGCGCCAGGAATTCTTCTGCACAACGCTTCCTTGGCCGTTCTCGCACTATTTCTGACCCACTACGGTGCGATCGTCATGATGATCCTCAACGGCTTTTGGCTCGGGATGGGCCTGGTTGCCGCTACCGCCGCTGTTGGCCTGCAACAGACCGTTGCGCTCACCGTGGTCCATGTGCCCCTCGAGACCGTGGCGTGGGCACTCACCATCCAAGGGGCACGTCTGTTCTGGCCGACACTTCTCGGAACGATCAGAAAAGAAGGCACCTGGCGCTGCATGGCTCAGACAATGGGCGAAGTACTCACTGCCCCCGCCATCTTCTACATCCTGGCGGCACTTGCCGAGTGGGCCGAACACGCACTACTTGAAAGGTAAGTAATGACCTCCGCGAACCCAGAGACGTCCAGTCATCCCACTCCGCAGAGCCTGAAGAAACTCAACCCCGTCTGGATCATCTGCCTCCTGCTTGCATACAGTGCAGCTGCCCAATTTGCGGTAGGAACCGGCATTGAACGGCTAGTTACAGAAAATGCCGAACACAACCAGTTTTCGAGCCGCGAAGTGCTCGTCACCTTCCTTCGCGTGGGCGTCATTGTCTGGAGTATCCTGGCGTCGTTTCTACAAGGCCTCGTACTGAGGCTTATGTACAAGGGCATCGTCAAAGGACATGGCCCCACCCTCAGGGCCAGCTGGTTTTGGGTTCTTCTGGGTCAAATCCCGTTTTTGGCCACTGTCCTCATCATGGGACTGTTTTTGCAGCCCGACGCGATCGGCCTCCTCGGTCAAGCCTGGGTGCGTATCCTGTTCGGCGCCATCGCAGCCGGCATCTACATTGCAGCTGCCAAGACAGTCCTTGGAGCCCAGAACTGGCGCCTGGCGATTCTCTTCGTCGTCGTCGCCATCATCAACTCCCTCCTGCTCGTCTCAGGTAGTTCCGCCTGAACCACACATCGAAGGGAAGCGCCGAGTCATAGCATCTGAAAATGCATATGAGACCAGACTGAGTAGCGCTTAAAGCGGTGTGGCCGGCACCCAGGGGTGCCGGCCACAACCATCAGTTCAGGGAACTGGAAACCTTACAGTGCGTTGACCTTCTTGGAGATCGCCGACTTGCGGTTCGCTGCGTTGTTCTTGTGCAGAACACCCTTGCTGACAGCCTTGTCCAGCTTGCGGCTGGCGGCAACCAGGGCAACAGCAGCTGCATCCTTGTCGGTGGACTCAACGGCGGTGTTGACGGCGCGGATGGCCGTCTTCAGCTCAGACTTGACTGCGTTGTTGCGCAGGCGTGCCTTCTCGTTGGTGAGGATGCGCTTCTTCTGGGACTTGATATTAGCCACGTGTGAACTCTCTTTTTAATGCGGAAATGGTCTAGAGGGCTTTCAGATTGGCCATTGACTGAGCGGCGTGGGGATACCTATGGCGGCCAACCATCAGTGGCCGTCGACCTGCACGGACACACAGCTATAAAGAATAGCAGATTGGCCCGAAGGCTGGCCATTTAGCGGACCTGGTCCCACGCGTGTCGCTTCTGGAGTGCAGCCGCGACAACATTGAAGCGCTGCCGGTCAAGAACTGCACCCTCGCGGCGGATCCGATCAGGGCTGACTTGCAGGATTCGGTCAAGCTTGGCTTCGCTTGGCCTGGACTGCCGGTCCCAGGCGCCGGTGCCGATATCCACGTAGTCCTGGCTGGCGTGGGCTTCCTGGTCGTGGTCGCGGCTCGTGAGCATAAGCCCCAGGAGGTGGCGGCCGTTGTGCCCGATCAGCAGCACAGGACGATCCTTGCCCCTGGTGTAGTCCTCTTCATAGGGCACCCAGGTCCACACCACTTCACCCGGATCGGGCGAGCCGTCAGGATGTGGGGCGTACTTGACGGCTACAGCGCCGTGGAAGTCGCCCGGGTAATCGGCTGCGGTCCCTGTGCCGGCGGAAGCGGATGCTGGTGCTGCAGGCTTTGCCCGTTTCGCCGGTGTCCGCGCCGGGCTGCCCACCTTGGTGCCGGGGGTGGCGGTCCTTTGGTCCCGCCGTATCGTGTCGAAAACGCGGATAGACGTCCGGAACGCATTGACCAGTGAGCGGAAGTTCAGTGCCATGGGACAACCCTATCGCTGCGTGGGAAACGCGGCCCTGGCTATGTCGCTGGAGAGTTGTCGGCCGGATGCGGTGCGACAGGCACTGACGTGGGACACTGGAGGTTGAAAATGTGCGGCCCGTCCGCAGGGCGCCGTCGGCGTGTCCTGGTGGTGGCCGTGTGAATGCCAACAGTAAGGACCCTGCGTGTCTCCCATGGCCCGCACCGCCCCGGTGCCCGCCGCGACAGATCCGGCCATTATTCGGAATTTCTGCATCATCGCGCACATTGACCACGGTAAGTCCACCCTGGCCGACCGGATGCTGCAGTACACCGGAGTGGTCCAGTCCCGCGACATGAAGGCCCAGTACTTGGACCGGATGGACATCGAGCGCGAACGCGGCATCACCATCAAGTCCCAGGCCGTCCGTATGCCCTGGGAACTCGATGGCACCAGCTACGCGCTGAACATGATTGACACACCCGGCCACGTGGACTTCACGTATGAGGTTTCCCGCTCGCTTGCGGCCTGCGAAGGTGCGGTGCTCCTTGTTGATGCGGCCCAGGGCATTGAAGCCCAGACCCTTGCCAACCTTTACTTGGCGATGGAAAACAACCTCACCATCATCCCGGTCCTGAACAAGATCGACCTCCCGGCTGCCCAGCCCGAAAAGTACGCCGCGGAACTGGCCAGCCTGATCGGCGGCGACCCCGACGACGTGCTTCGTGTCTCCGGCAAAACCGGTATGGGCGTCGAAGCGCTGCTGGACAAAATCGTCCGCGACCTGCCTGCACCCGTGGGCGACGCCAACGCCCCCGCCCGCGCCATGATCTTCGACTCGGTCTATGACACCTACCGCGGCGTGGTCACCTACGTCCGCGTGGTCGACGGCATGCTGCACCCCCGCGAACGCATCCAGATGATGTCCACCAGGGCCACGCACGAACTCCTCGAGATCGGCGTGAGCTCCCCGGAACCCACCCCTTCCAAAGGCCTTGGTGTTGGCGAAGTCGGCTACCTCATCACCGGCGTTAAGGACGTCCGGCTGTCCAAGGTTGGCGACACCGTCACCAACCTTGCCAAGCCTGCCTCTGATTCCCTTCCTGGCTATGCGGATGCCAAGCCCATGGTCTTCTCCGGCCTGTATCCGCTGGATGGCACGGACTACCCGGTGCTCCGCGATGCGCTGGAGAAGCTGATGCTCAACGACGCCGCACTGGTGTATGAGCCAGAAACGTCCGCCGCTCTTGGATTTGGCTTCCGCGTGGGCTTCCTTGGGCTGCTCCACCTGGAAATCACCAGGGAACGGCTCGAACGCGAATACAACCTCGACCTGATCTCCACAGCCCCCAACGTGGAATACGAGGTGACGCTGGAGGACAAGAAGGTTGTCCATGTGACCAACCCCAGCGAATACCCCTCCGGCAAGATCGCCGAAGTCCGTGAGCCGATGGTGTCCGCTACCATCCTGGCTCCGAACGAGTTCGTGGGCGCCATCATGGAGTTGTGCCAGAGCCGCCGCGGCGTGATGGGCGGCATGGACTACCTGTCCGAGGACCGTGTGGAAATCCGGTACCGCCTGCCACTGGCCGAGATCGTCTTCGACTTCTTCGACATCCTCAAGTCCAAGACCCGCGGCTATGGCTCACTGGACTGGAAAGCGGACGGCGAGCAGGTGGCCGACCTCGTGAAGGTGGACATCATGCTCCAAGGCGAGCAGGTGGATGCGTTCTCGGCCATCACGCACCGCGACAAGGCCTATGCCTACGGTGTAATGATGACTACCAAGCTGCGCGAACTGATTCCCCGCCAGCAGTTCGAGGTGCCCATCCAGGCTGCCATCGGTTCCAGGATCATCGCCAGGGAGAGCATCCGGGCCATCCGCAAGGACGTTCTTGCCAAGTGCTACGGCGGTGACATTTCCCGAAAGCGCAAACTGCTGGAAAAGCAGAAGGAAGGCAAGAAGCGCATGAAGATGGTGGGCCGCGTAGAGGTCCCGCAGGAAGCCTTCATTGCCGCGCTGACCACCGACGAGTCCAAGGACAAGGCCAAGAAGTAGTGATGACCGTGGCCGGAACCACCGGAGGCCGCACCCGTGCCTAGCGTTCTTCCCCTCGGCGACCCCGCGCCGTCGGACGGTCTGCTGCCCGCCCAGGCAGCGGAAGGTTCGGCGGACCGGGCGTTCGGGCTGTACGTGCACATTCCGTTCTGTGCGGTCCGCTGCGGATACTGCGACTTCAACACCTACACGGCCACGGAGCTGGGAGGCGGCGCGTCGCAGGATGCCTACGCCGCCACGGCCGTCTCAGAGGTGGACTTCGCAGCAGCAGTGCTGCGGAACTCCGGAATTCCGGACCGGCCGCTGAGCACCGTGTTCTTCGGCGGCGGGACGCCAACGCTGCTTCCGGCCGGGGACCTGGCCCGAATTCTCGGCGCTGCCATTGGCGAGTGGGGCCTGGAGCCCGGCGCTGAGGTCACTACCGAGGCCAACCCGGACTCCGTCACCCCGGAATCCCTTGCCGTCCTCAAGGATGCCGGATTTACCAGGGTTTCCTTCGGAATGCAGTCCGCCGTGCCCCATGTGCTGAAGGTCCTGGACCGTACCCATACCCCCAGCCGCGTGCCGCAAGTGGTGCAATGGGCGCGGGACGCCGGACTGGCTGTGAGCCTGGACCTGATCTACGGCACACCGGGAGAGTCACTGGACGACTGGCGGTACTCCCTTGAGACGGCCCTGTCGTACCAGCCTGATCACATCAGCGCCTACGCGCTGATCGTGGAGGACGGTACCAAGCTGGCAGCCCAGATCCGCCGCGGTGAAGTCCCCGGAATCGACGACGACGACCACGCGGACAAGTATGAACTCGCGGACCAGCTGATTCGCGAAGCGGGTCTGAGCTGGTATGAAGTCAGCAACTGGTCACGGACGCCGGAGCAGGCGTGCCGGCACAACCTGGCCTATTGGCGCGGCGACGACTGGTGGGGCATCGGTCCCGGAGCCCACTCGCACGTGGGCGGCGTGCGCTGGTGGAACGTCAAGCACCCCACCGCCTACGCCGGCCGGTTGGCTCAAGGGCTCTCGCCGGCAGCAGGGCGGGAAACGCTCGACGACGGCACCCGGGACATGGAGCGGATCATGCTTGAGGCACGGCTCGTCTCAGGTGTGGGCATCAGTTCGCTGGGGGAGTCAGGCCGGAAAGAAGTGGCTGGACTCATCGCCGACGGGCTGGTGGACCCTGCCTCCGCCTTTCAGGGAAGCCTCGTCCTGACGCTGAAGGGCCGTCTGCTGGCTGACGCCGTGGTCCGCAGGATCCTGCCGGACTGACGCGGGAGTCGTTTCCTGCAAGCCCGGCTCGGGACCTCCTGACGCCGCTTAGCGGAGCCAGCGGAAGCTGACCCTTATTTGATCCACCGCAGGTTGTACTGGTAGCGGTGCGGCTGGCCCCGGTTCACGTGGATGCCGGCGGCAACCGAGTAGCAAGTCAATGCGATCCAGATGAGGGTGGCAATCACGGCGAAAATGTTGCCGACCACAGGGATGAACACCAGAAGGTTGGCCACAACGGCCGCGATGGTGGGCGGCAGGCTGAAGTTCAGCGCCTCCTTGGATTCCTGGGCGGTAAACGGCCCACGTTCCCGGAAGATGAGGTAGATCAGCAGCGACGGCACGCACCCGAGGATGCCGCCGAAATGCGCCAGGGTTGCCCACTGCCGGTCTTCGCTGGCCGTTAGCGGCAGCGCATTTGCTGGAACGCCATGGTACTCGGAGCGGCCCTGGCCGCTCTGGTTGTCCCTGTGTTCGTGTGCGTTTTCTGCCACGGTGTCTTCCTTCGAAAAGCAATGGTGCGGGGGTAGAACATTCAAAGTTACAGTGTGCCGGGCTCAAGCGCACTGGCAACTGCAGTACCAAGAATACTGCTAGGGAACGGTGAGGAAGTCGATGACCTCTTCAACCCTGCCCAGCAGCGAGGCTTCAAGGTCTGCGTAGCTGCGGACCGCCCCCAGGAGTTTCTGCCAGCCCAGGCCGATATCTTCCTTCGTGGAATGCGGCCAACCGAACGCCGCGAGGATGCCGGTCTTCCAGTCCTGGCCACGTGGGACCACCGGCCACCTTTCAATTCCCAGCACGGAAGGCCGGATGGCTTGCCATACGTCAACGTACGGATGCCCCACAATCAGGACATTGCCGGCAGCGCCCGGGGATGCCATCACGGCATCCGCAATCCGCGATTCCTTGGAATCGGGAACCAGGTGGTCAACGAGCACTCCAAGCCGGCGGCCCGGCCCCGGTGCGAAGTCTGCCACGGCCGCAGCGAGGTCATCGATTCCATGCAAAGGCTCGACGACGATGCCCTCCACCCGGAGGTCGTCTCCCCAGACTTTTTCCACCAGTTCGGCGTCGTGCTTTCCTTCCACCCAGATCCTGCTGGCCTTGGCCACCTGGGCGCGCTGACCGGCTACCCGGACCGAGCCCGAGGCCGTCCGCCCGGCCGGGGCGGTGGCTTGCCGCGGCGCCGGGGGCATCAGTCGGATCGGCTGTCCCTCCAAGAGGAAACCGAATCCGAGCCGGAAGGACCTTGATTTGCCCCGCCGGTCCTCAAGGGCCACCACATGCATTCCGCCTGACTTCTCGACCCGCGTGACGGCGCCCACCCAGCCGGACTGGACCTCTTCCAGGACCATCCCGCGCTCTACCGGGACTTCAGGGAGCTGATTCCTCACGGGGACGGCGATCTCCCGGGGACCCCAGTTCTGGTACTGCATGGATGTGTTCCGCCTTGCCTAGATCCTGGCCCGGAATTTCGCCCGGAGCGGTACCAATGCTAACAACGGGGTGAGTCATATTAGACTGTTAGCACTTAGGCATGTCGAGTGCTAAGCCGCGCCAAGACGGCGGCCGGTGCACGCGCCGGGGAAACCGGCGGCCTGTGACCATGGATGGAGGTGGAGTGTGAGCGAGCCGCGCAAACTTGAAGTACTGCGTGCCATCGTTGAGGACTACGTGCACTCCCGCGAACCTGTGGGCTCGAAGGCGCTGGTCGAACGCCACCATTTGGGCGTCTCCAGCGCCACGATCCGCAACGACATGGCAGCCCTTGAGGACGACGGCCTCATCACCGCCCCGCACACCAGCGCCGGACGCATCCCCACAGACAAGGGCTACCGGCTGTTTGTCGACCAGATTTCGGCCATGAAGCCGCTGTCACCGGCAGAACGCCGTGCCATCCAGACCCTCCTGGAGGGCCCGGACGATCTCGACGACGTCCTGGAGCGCACTGTCCGGCTGCTGTCGCAGTTGACCAACCAGGTGGCAGTGGTCCAGTACCCGCACCTGAGCCGCGCCACGATCCGGCACATCGAGTTCGTGTTGCTGGCTCCCCGCCAGGTCCTTGTTGTCCTGATCGCCAACACCGGCAAGGTGGAGCAGAAAGTGGTCGACGTCGGGCAGGACCTTGGTGACGACGCCCTGGCAGGTATTCGGGGGCGGTTCCTCGGTTCGCTCGCAGGGACGCCGCTGAGCCAGTTGACCCAGTCGCTGCCGGCAGTTGTTTCCGGCCTGGGCCCAGGACAGCGGCAGGCTGCGCAGGCCCTGGCGCACGGTCTGGAGGTCCTTGCCCACAGCAGCCGCGAAGACCGCATGGTCATGGCCGGCACCGCCAACCTCGCACGGTCCAACGTCGACTTTCCCCTGAGTATCGGCCCGGTGCTGGAAGCGCTTGAGGAACAAGTGGTCATGCTGCGCCTGTTGAGCGAGATGGCACAGGATCCGCGCGGCGTGACGGTCAGCATCGGCCGCGAAAACCCGTACGACGGGCTCACCGAAGCGTCGGTGGTCGCCACGGCGTACGGCCCGGACAGCACAGCCAAGATCGGGGTGCTCGGTCCTACCCGCATGGACTACCCCACCACCATGGCAGCAGTCAGGGCCGTGGCCCGCTACCTTTCGAGGATTCTGGGCCCCTGACAGCAACTGGCCGGGCCCCAGGCAACAAGAGCAGTACAAGCAGTCCGACTGCAGCAGTACAAACAGGAAGAGATACGAACTTTGAGCAGCCACTACGACGTCCTTGGAGTCTCGCCGGAAGCCACCGGGGAAGAGATCAAGAAGGCCTACCGCAAGCTGGCCCGCACGCTCCACCCGGACGTCAACCCCGGTGAGGATGCCTCGGACCGCTTCAAGGCCGTGACCCACGCCTACGAGGTACTCTCCGACCCGCAGAAACGCAGGGTCTACGACACCACCGGCAACGAAAACGGTACCGACAACGGCTTCGGCGGCGGCGGTTACGCCGGACAGGGCTTCGCCTTCCAGGACATCTTCGATACCTTCTTCGGCGCTGGCGGATCGCAGGGTCCGGCATCACGGGTCCGGCGCGGCCAGGACGCCCTCATCAGTGTCCGGATTGAACTCCGCGACGCCGTGTTCGGGGTCAATAAGAAGCTTGAGGTGGACACCGCAGTCGTTTGCCCCACGTGCAACGGCTCCTGCTGCCGGGAGGGAAGCCACCCGGAACGCTGCGACATTTGCGGCGGCAGCGGCCAGGTCCAGAGAGCGGTCCGCTCCATCCTTGGCCAGGTCATGACGGCCGCCCCCTGCGGCAGCTGCGAAGGCTTCGGCACCGTGATCAAGGACCCCTGCAACGAATGCAGCGGGCAGGGGCGGATCCGTAGCCGGCGGTCAATGACCATCAAGGTCCCTGCAGGCGTAGCCACCGGAACCCGCATCCAGCTGTCGGGCCAGGGCGAGGCAGGCCCGGCCGGCGGCCCGGCCGGTGACCTGTACGTTGAGATCCGGGTCAACAACGACGCCACGTACGTACGTGACGGCGACGACCTCCATGCAACGCTCAACATCCCCATGACCGCTGCCGCGCTGGGAACCGAACTTTCCCTGGAAACCTTCGACGGGCTGCAGGAAATCGACGTCAAGTCGGGAACCCAGTCAGGGGAGATCATCACCCTGCGCGGCCTGGGCGTGACACACCTTCGCGGATATGGCCGCGGCGACCTCAAGGTACACCTTCAGGTGGAGACCCCGGCCAAACTGGATTCGGCGCAGGAAGACCTGTTGCGGCAACTGGCCAAACTGCGCGGCGAGCAGTTCACTGAGGGCAAACTCGCGGCCAGCGGCGGCGTCTTTGCCAAGCTGCGGGACCGGCTCGGTAACCTGTAGGGGTGAGCAATCCGGTTTTTTTTAGCGCTCCCGGGACGCTGGACCACATGGTCCCAGGGGGCCACTTTGTCCTGGAAGGGGCTGAGGCGCGGCATGCGGTAGCGGTCAAGCGGCTTGCCCCCGGCGAGTCCGTGGACATCGCAGACGGGGCCGGCAAGCGGTTGACCGGCACGGTCGTGGCGGCGTCGCCGTCGGAGCTGACAGTGGAGTGTTCGGCGCTGACGGTCGAAGAAAAGCCCGCCATCCGGCTTGTCCTGGTGCAGGCGCTGGCCAAGGGCGACCGAGACGAGCTAGCAGTTGAAACTGCCACCGAACTGGGGATTGACGCGGTCATCCCGTGGCAGTCCGAACGGTCCATCGTGAGGTGGAAGGGCGAACGGGCAGCCAAGGCACATGCCAAGTGGCAGTCGGTGGCGACGGCGGCGGCCAAGCAGGCCCGGCGGGCCTGGATTCCTGAGGTGCGCGCCGCCGTCGAAACCCCCGGACTGGCAGCGGCTGCCGGCGTGGCCGATCTCGCAATCGTCCTGCACGAGGACGCTGTCCGGCCGTTACGGTCCGTTTTGGAGAATTGGCAGGCGGCTGCGAACGGCAGCGAAACCCGCGAAATCCTGCTCATTGTGGGACCGGAAGGCGGGATCAGTCCGCGTGAAGTGACCAGGCTGTGCAGTGCCGGTGCCGTAACGGCGCTTCTGGGGCACCACGTCCTCAGGTCGTCCACCGCCGGCCCCGCTGCAGTCGTCCTGGCCAGCGATGTGTTGGGCCGCTGGTCCGCACCTGGGCTCTGACAGTCGAGCTAGCGCACGCTGAAGCTGCGCGTATCAACGTTCAGCTCCTGGTCGTTTCCTGAGGTGTCCGCCTGCGCGACGCGAAGCTCATAGTTGCCCGGCGTGAGGGTTAAGGCCAAGGTAAAAACTCCGGACTGGGCGGCCTCGGTCGCGGCTGTGGTTTCCCCGGTCAGGTACGGCGTCTTGTCGCCGTTGTCTTCCTCGCGCAGGATCCGCCAGCGGAGCTTGCCACCGGCCAGGGTGTTGCGGCCAGTAATCTTCACGCTGCCGTCGGCGACTTCTACGTTCTCCTGCGGATCGATAATCCAGACCGGCGCCACCATGCCCGGGCTCCGGGACATGAGCGTGCCGAGGCGCACGTGGTCAAAAGCAAGATAGTCCGTGTGGCCGTCGACCAGGATCATCACCTGGATCTGCTGGCCGGAGTCAATGAGCCCGGAACTCGCCCCGGCTGCCGTGGCCGTATAGACGAGCTGCTGGATGGCGCGGCCGGCCATGTCGGCGTCGAGGTTGCTGTTGAAGGCATCTTCCGAGACGTCCACTGTGATGACGTTTTTGCCCGAGATGGACGTGGCCAGTTTCTTGGGGTTCTGCCATGGGGTAAAGAAGTCCGGGTCCAGCGGTTTATCAGACATCATGGCCCGCAGTGCCCTTGTAACCGGGTTTTCCTGTTCGGGCACGTCCCTGAACTCGCGGTACAGGAAAACGTTGCTGTTGCTGCGGCCGATCCAATAGACGGGTGCCTTGTTCGACGACTGTGTGGTCTCGAGCGGTGCGCTGGTGGCCGGCACCCCTGGCGAGGTGTTTTCGGTGCCCTGGCTTGAATTCTGCACCACAGTGGGCTCCGGCCCTGGCTCCGCGATGCAGCCCGTGAGGATCAGGACGGCAGGCAGGAGGCTCAGCAGGGCGGTGGAGCGGATGCGCCCCAGGGCAGTACCCAAGGCAAGGGGCGTTTCTGGTCCCGGCACGGTGATGGCACTATCCTTCCTGGCAGCGATGATGCAGCCGGTCCCCGGACGGCCTTGAATTTCCAGCATTGCATAAGGAAAGTCGCCTCGGTGGCGCAAGACGGCTGCCCGGTACAACTGCAACGGGAACGATATGAGGCCGATATGAAGTTGATACCTAATGACGGCAACTTCCCGCCCACATGGGCCGTTCCGGCACTGGCGGAAGGCTGCCCCCAGCCGCTGACAGCGGCGCGCTGGCGTAAGATGGTATGAATCCGGAGACCTCCGACGGGCGGGACCACACGCCACGGCGGTCTGCGGGATTACGTACTTGAACTGGAGGGGACCATAGGCCTGCGGGCCAGCACCATGACTGAATCAGCTAACGGAAAGCGCCGGCTGAACACTGAGCGCACCGCAGGAGAATTTCCCCACACCCTTCCCGGCATCCGGACGGAGGTGGTTGTCTTTGATAACTCCGATCAGATGGTCCAGTCGCTCGGTAGCCACGATGAGGCGTTGCGTTTCATCGAAGATCAGTTTCCCGCCGTCAATTTCCATGTGCGGGGCAACGAACTGTCCATCAGCGGCCCGGCGGCCGATGTCCCCAGGATCATGCGGCTGCTACAGGAGGTCCGGGGCCTGGTAGCCCGTGGCACGGTGATCAGCCCCGCAGTGCTGCAGCAACTGGTGGCGCTGCTGCGGAGCCAGTCCCTGCAAAACCCGGTCGATGTCCTGACCCATGACATTCTTTCCAGCCGGGGCAGGACCATCCGGCCCAAAACGCTGAACCAGAAAAACTACGTAGACGCGATCGACGCCAACACGGTGATTTTCGGCATCGGTCCTGCCGGAACCGGCAAGACTTACCTCGCCATGGCGAAGGCCGTCCAGGCGCTTCAGCAGAAGGAAGTCAGCCGCATTATCCTCACCCGGCCGGCCGTCGAAGCGGGGGAGCGGCTTGGTTTCCTGCCCGGCACGCTCAGCGACAAAATCGACCCCTACCTCCGTCCCCTCTACGACGCGCTGCACGACATGATGGACCCGGAGTCCATCCCGCGGCTGATGGCCGCCGGCACCATCGAAGTGGCGCCCTTGGCCTATATGCGCGGACGTACGCTCAACGATGCCTTCATCATCCTTGACGAAGCGCAGAACACCACACCCGAACAGATGAAGATGTTCCTGACCAGGCTCGGCTTTGGTTCCAAAATGGTGGTGACCGGGGACGTCACCCAGGTGGACCTGCCGTTTGGGACGCGTTCCGGATTGCGGATCGTGGAGGAGATCCTGCGCGGTATCGAGGACATCAATTTCTCCGTCCTGGACGCGACGGACGTCGTACGCCATCGCCTTGTCGGTGACATTGTGCAGGCGTACAGCGTCTGGGACGATGTCCAACGGAACCGGGTGAAGCACTCGGTGAGCCGTGAAAAGCAGGGGGAGCGGGCATGAGCATTGAAGTGAACAACGAATCCGGTATCCAAGTGGACGAGGCGGAGCTGGTTGCACTGTCCAGGTACATCTTTGGCCAGCTTTATATCCACCCCCAGGCTGAACTGTCCATTCTCCTCGTGGATGAACCAGCGATGGAAAAACTTCATCTTGAATTGATGGACGAGCCCGGTTCCACAGACGTGCTCTCCGTCCCCATGGATGAACTGACCCCTGGAACTCCGGACCGGCCCACTCCGCAGGGAATGCTGGGTGACATTGCAGTCTGCCCGCAGGTTGCCAAAGTCCAGGCCAAAAATGCGGGCCACTCCCTCCAGGATGAGATGCTCCTGCTGACCACCCACGGTATCCTCCACCTCTTGGGGTACGACCACGCAGAGCCCGAAGAAAAAGCTGAAATGTTTGGGCTCCAGCGCGAACTGCTGTCCGGCTTCACCGGCAAAGAAGCTCCCGCCGAGACCACGCAGTGACGCCCCTGCTCCTTGTTGGCATGGCCCTGGCTTTCCTCAGCATTGCCGCCATCCTGACCGCGGCTGAGGCTGCGTTCAATTTCCTTCCACGGCACGACGCCGAAGAGGCTCTCCTCAGGAGCCGCGGAAACGCCATGAAAAGCATCATGGCCCACCCGGTGGCGCACATCCGCGCGCTGAGGTTTTGGCGGATCTGGTTCGAGATGGCCTCGGCAGTGGCCGTGGCCGTCCTGCTGCACAGCCTGCTGGACAACGTCTGGCTCGCCGGGCTGGCAGCCACGGGCATCATGGCCCTGCTCGGTTTCGTGATCGTTGGCGTCTCTCCCCGGCAACTCGGACGGCTCCATTCGGCAGCTGTCGTGAGGTTCACGGCCCCGCTGATCCGGTTCCTCACCTGGGTCCTTGGTCCCATTCCGGCATGGCTGGTGGCACTGGGCAGTGCTGCGGCGCCCGGTGCGCCCGGCGGGGACGAAGCATTCTTCAGCGAACAGGAATTCCGCGAACTTGTGGACCGGGCCAGTGAATCGGACATGATTGAGGACACCGAGGCGGAGATGATCCAGTCCGTCTTCGACTTTGGCGACACGCTGGTGCGCGCCGTCATGGTTCCCCGGACTGACATCCTCAGCATCGACGCCGGGTCCAGCCTCAGGCGGGCAATGTCCTTGTTCCTGCGCTCCGGCTATTCCAGGATTCCGGTGATCCAGGACAATACGGACCAGATCCTGGGAATCGTCTACCTGAAGGACGTCGCAGCCACTCTGCACGAATTGGCGCCGGACGAGGAACCACCGCCTGTCGAGTCCTTGGCCCGTGAGGTGCGGTACGTTCCGGAGTCCAAGCCGGTCAGCGACCTGCTTCGTGAGCTACAGAAAGAATCCACGCATGTGGCCATCGTCATCGATGAATACGGTGGCACGGCGGGCCTGGTCACGCTGGAAGATCTCATCGAGGAGATCGTCGGGGAAATCGTGGACGAATACGATACCGAAAGTGCCGAAGCCGTGGCACTGGATGATGGCTCCTACCGGGTCAGCTCCCGCATGAGCATCGATGACCTCGGCGAGCTTTTTGATATTGAACTCGACGACGACGAAGTGGACACCGTTGGCGGGCTGCTGGCGAAGGCCCTCGGCCGGGTGCCGATCGTGGGAAGCACCGTCGAGGTGGGCGGCATCTCGCTGCGCGCCGAACGGCTTGAAGGCCGCCGCAACCGCGTCAGCCACATCGTTGCGGCAGCCGTACCAAAAGTAGACACTGACCTTGAAGACCTCCTCGACGAGGCGGAAACAACCCAGCAGGGAGTTCCACGTGAGCAAGAAAAGTAAAGCCCCTTCCAATGAAGATTTCGGTGGCTTCCGCGCCGGCTTTTCGGTCCTGGTGGGGCGCCCGAACGCCGGCAAATCGACGCTGACCAACGCGTTGGTGGGCAAGAAGGTGGCCATCACCTCGGCCAAGCCCCAGACCACCCGGCACACGATCCGCGGGATCGTCCACCGTGACGACGCCCAGCTGATCCTGGTGGATACCCCCGGGCTGCACCGTCCCCGCACGCTGCTGGGTAAACGCCTTAACGATCTTGTGGCAGACACCCTGGCCGAGGTGGACGCCATCGGGTTCTGCCTCCCGGCCAACGAAAAGATCGGTCCCGGCGACAAGTACATCGCTGCCCAGCTGGCCGCAGTGGGCAACAAGCCGGTCATCGCCATCGTCACCAAAGCGGACCTGGTTGATCGCCAGGCGCTGACGGAACAGCTCCTCGCCGTCGCCGCCCTCGGCCGTGAGGTCTTCGGGGACGAAGGCTGGAAGGACATCGTTCCGGTCTCAGCCGCTGACGGTTTCCAGGTCGAAACTGTGGCCGATGTGCTCATCAGCCACATGCCGCCGTCGCCTCCGCTGTATCCCGGCGGCGAACTTACCGATGAGCCCGAAGCCGTAATGGTGGCTGAGCTGATTCGCGAGGCCGCCCTGGAGGGAGTTCGCGATGAGCTGCCCCACTCCCTGGCGGTGGTCGTGGACGAGATCGTACCCCGCGAAGGACGGGCAGAGGACAACCAACTGCTCGACGTGCGGGTGAACCTCTATGTGGAACGGCCCTCCCAGAAGGCAATCATTATCGGCAAGGGAGGCAGCAGGCTCCGCGAAGTGGGCACGAATGCCCGAAAGGGAATCGAGGCCCTGCTGGGCACCCGGATCTACCTTGATCTCCATGTGAAGGTAGCCAAGGACTGGCAGCGCGACCCCAAACAGCTGGTCAAGCTAGGCTTCTGAGAACGTCTTAGCCTGTGCCCCGACGGCGGCACCCGGCTTTTTCCCAGCCTGGACTACTAAAATGGGCCGGATTCAGATTTTAGAGGAAGGTACATCCTGTGGTGCGAGGCCGCGACAAGCGCGAGTACGGAGCTGATCTGTCAGCCGGATCAGGACCAGTTTCCCGTCACGCGGAAGATGCCGCGGTGGGCGCCGCCCGCCACCTTGGGCCCGAGCGCGGGATGCCGGTATGGCTGAAAGTAGCCACCGCGCTCGTCACCGTTGTGGTGGTAGGCGGCCTGGCTTTCGCCGGCTATTGGTACTTCCGCCTGCAGTCAAACATCTCCAAAGCACCGCTCACCGCAGGGGACGGCACCGCCCAGCCTGTCAGCGACTCCAACGACCGGATGCAAATCCTGATCCTCGGCTCTGACACCAGGGACGGCAAGAACTCCGAATACGGCACGGCCGAGGACTCCAGCGGGTATGGACAATCTGACGTGATGATGCTGATGGACATTTCCGCCGACAACAAGCGCGTCAATGTCATCAGTTTCCCCCGTGACCTGCTGGTGGACATTCCCCAGTGCAAGGACCAGAAGACGAACCAGGTCTACCCGGCCCGCAGCGGAGTCATGATCAATGAGGCCATGGCCCAAGCCGGCATAGGCTGTGCCGTTGACACCGTCAACAAGCTCACCGGGCTCGAAGTCGACCACTTCATGATGGCGGACTTCAACGCTGTCAAGGAACTCTCCAACACCGTGGGCGGTGTTGAAGTCTGTATTAGTGACGCCGTCTACGATCCGGATTCACGCCTCCGGCTCCCAAAGGGCACATCCTCTGTGGAAGGCGAAATGGCCCTCGCCTTCCTGCGCACCCGGCATGCCTTCGCCGACGGCGGGGACCTCGGGCGGATCAAGGCACAGCAGGGCTTCCTCTCCTCCCTGACCCGCAAGATCAAAGACGAAGGCACCCTGTCCGACCCCTCCAAGATGCTCCGCATCGCTGACGTGGTCACGCAGAACCTGACCGTGGACGAGGGACTGGCATCTGTGCCGTCACTGCTCACCATCGGGAACCGGCTCAAGGACATTGACATCAGCAAGGTCGCCTTCGTTGCCGTACCCACCACCACTGCGCGGCTGGACGTGAACCGGCTGGAGATCGCTGAGCCGGCAGGCGCCCAGTTGTTCTCGGCACTCCGCAAGGACGTGGACCTCACTGATCCCACGGCGCCCACCACGCCGTCGCCATCACCCACTGACCCGGCAACCGCTCCACCCACTGCGGCGCCCACGGAAACGACGACGCCGCTGCCGCCCTACGACAAAACACTCCAGCCCGTGACGGTGGCAAACGGCACCAGCGTTCCCGGGCGCGCGCAGGAGATTGTCCAGGCGTTGGTCTCAGGTGGCTTCGCCCAGACCGGACAACTCGAAGCCCAGGCAGTGGCACAGTCTGTGGTGTACTACGGACCTGGCTTCGAGGACGTGGCCACGGACGTGGCTGCGCTGCTTGGGATTCCTGCTGGACAGATCCTGCCCGCCCCCGCCCTGGTGGGTGTGGAGGTTTACCTTGGAACCGACTTCACCAGCGGCGCCAAGTACGGGGCCGTGGCCCTACCCGAGGACATCGTGAACCAGACTGCCGGCGACGCCGTCTGCCAACAGGCCAATCCGGAACTCATCGTCTCCGGCTGACGGGCACTTCAGAAGCAAGCAAAGGCGGGCCGCACTGATGTGCCGGCCCGCCTTTGCTGAGGGGTGGTTACCAGATACTGACGCGGTCCTTGGGCGACATCCACATGCCGTCCGCTTCGGTCACGCCAAAGGCATCATGGAAGGCATCCAAGTTCTTGGCGATGGCATTGGTCCGGAACTCGTTGGGGGAGTGGGGATCGGTGGCCAGCCTCCGGATGGCCTCCTCCGACCTGATGACTTGCCGCCACCCGGCAGCCCATGAGGCGAAGAAGCGCTGCTGTCCGGTCAGCCCGTCCAGGACTTCCGGTTCCTTGCCGTCAAGGCTGATGAGATAGGCCTTGTAGGCGATGGTCAAACCGCCGAGGTCGCCGATGTTTTCGCCAAGCGTCAGCCTGCCATTAACGTTGTGGCCCGGCGCGGCGTACGGGGACAATGCATCGTACTGGGCTACGAGCTTGGCCGTTAGCTCCTCAAACGCCTTCCGGTCCTCCTCTGTCCACCAGTTGCGCAGCGCGCCGCCGCCGTCGAACTGGGATCCCTGATCGTCAAAACCGTGGCCGATTTCGTGGCCGATGACAGCCCCGATGCCACCGTAATTGACGGCGTCATCGGCGTCCGCGGTAAAGAACGGCGGCTGGAGAATGGCTGCCGGGAAGACGATCTCGTTCAGCATCGGGTGGTAGTAGGCATTGACCGTCTGTGGGGTCATCAGCCACTTGTTCAGGTCCACGGGCTTGCCCACCTCATCCAGATGGCGGTCGACGTCGGCATTGTGGGCCCGCTCAATGTTCCCCAACAGGTCCTTCGGATCGATCTCCACCGCAGAGTAGTCAATCCACTTGTCCGGGTAGCCGATCTTCGCGCGGAACGCGGCGAGCTTCCGCAGCGCTTCGGCTTTGGTGTCCTCGCCCATCCAGTCAAGGCCCGTGATGCTTTGGCGGTAGGCCTCGATGAGGTTGGCCACCAGGGTCTGCATCCGTGCCTTGTGCGTCTCGGGGAAATGCCGGGAGACATAGATCTGGCCTACGGCTTCACCGAGGGCTGCCTCAACGACGCCGACACCCCGCTTCCAGCGGTCCTTGTTCCGTGGCGTGCCGCTGATGGTGGTTCCGTAGAACGCGAAGTTGGCATCCACGAAGACCTGTGAAAGATAGGGCGCGGCCGCACCGATAACCCGCATCGCGAGCCATTCCTGCCACACCGCGAGGGGCTCCGACTCGATCAGTCCGCTGGCCCCGGTAAAGAAGTCCGGTGTGCTGACAACAATTTCCTGCCGTTTGTCGGCATCGATTCCGGCGGCGTCGAACCAGGTCCCCAGCAGGGGGAACAGCCCGGCGGCCTCCTCGGCGGTCTTCAGGTTGTACGTCTTCTGCGGGTCGCGAAGGGTGACGTTGTCCCAGTGGTGCGAAGCCAGCCGGGTTTCCAGCGCCACCACCCGGGCGGCCGCGTCCCCGGGGTTGTCGATGCCCGCAAGGGTGAACATCGTGCGGACGTGCTCACTGTATGCCGAGACCATCGGCGCGAACTTCTCTTCGCGGTAGTAGGACTCATCCGGCAATCCGAGGCCGCCTTGGCCGGTGTACAGCAGGATTCGGTCCGGGTTCCCGGCATCCGGGGCGGGGTAGATGTAGAAAAGCCCTGAGACATCGGCGCGAAACAGCTTGCCGGCCAGTGCCACGAGCTCCGCCACCGTGCTGGTGGCGAACACCTGGGCCAGCCGGTCGCGGATAGGTTCCATGCCCTTTGCCTCCACCGTTGCTTCATCCATGAAGCTGTTGTAGAGGTCCCCGACCTTCCGTTCGATGCCGCTGGCTGTTTCGCCCTTGCCGGCGGCTTCCTCAATGATGTCCCGGACTGCGATCTCTGCTCCGTCCCGCAGGGCCGTGAATGTTCCTTCCAGTGGGCGGTCATCAGGAATTTCGGTGGACTTGAGCCAGGACCCGTTCACATGCTGGTACAGGTCATCCTGCGGCCGGACGCTGTGGTCAAAGTTGGACAGATCGATCCCCGAGATGGGCACGTAAGCTCCTTCGTGCGACGGTCCGTGCCGGTGCCGGCACTGGCGCAGCGTCTGCATGCTGGACGATAAGGACGGTGGTGCACTCTCATCTTACGCACGCGTGCTACCCTCAAAAGGTGCGCGCAGAGCTCCTTCTTCTTATCTGCCGCGGCGAGGCCTCAGACGCGATCTAGCGCAAGGCCCATCCTCGTCGCGGAGTTTGTGTTGCCCGGCCACCTTTCAGATAAGAACCATAGAAAAGGCCCCGATAGTAATGCGAAACGCACAGAAGCCCTCTGGAATGCCCGCCCACCGGTACCGCCCGTTCCACGAACAGATCACGGTTGAACTGCCGGACCGCACGTGGCCGGACAAAATCATCACCAAGGCTCCGCGCTGGTGCGCAGTGGACCTGCGCGACGGCAACCAGGCCCTGATTGACCCGATGAGCCCCGCCCGCAAAATGAAGATGTTCGACCTGCTGGTCCGCATGGGCTACAAGGAGATCGAAGTCGGGTTCCCGTCAGCGTCCCAGACCGACTTTGACTTCGTCCGCCAGCTCATCGAGGGCAACCACATCCCCGACGACGTCACGATCCAGGTCCTGACCCAGGCCCGTGAACACCTGATTGAGCGGACGTACGAGTCCCTGGTAGGCGCCAAGCAGGCCATCGTCCACCTCTACAACTCCACGTCCGTCCTGCAGCGCCGCGTGGTGTTCAACCAGGATGAAGACGGAATCCTGGACATCGCACTCCAGGGCGCCCGGTTGTGCAAGAAGTACGAGGAAACGCTCGTCGATACGCACGTGACGTACGAATACTCCCCGGAATCGTTCACCGGCACGGAACTGGAGTATGCGGTCCGTGTGTGCAACGCCGTCGCCGATGTTTTTGAAGCCTCCGCAGACAGCCAGGTCATCATTAACCTGCCGGCCACGGTCGAAATGGCCACCCCTAATGTCTACGCCGATTCCATCGAATGGATGAGCCGGCACCTGCACCCACGCGAGGGCATCATCCTGTCCCTGCACCCGCACAACGACCGCGGCACCGGCGTCGCTGCCGCTGAGCTGGGCTACATGGCCGGTGCTGACAGGATTGAAGGCTGCCTCTTCGGCAACGGCGAACGGACCGGCAACGTCGACCTGGTGACGCTGGGGCTGAACCTCTTCGTCCAGGGCATTGACCCGATGATCGACTTCTCGGACATCGACGACGTCCGGCGCACCGTGGAGTACTGCAACCAGCTGCCCGTGGCCGAACGTTCCCCGTACGGCGGGGACCTGGTCTTCACGGCGTTCTCAGGCTCGCACCAGGACGCCATCAAGAAGGGCTTCGAAGCGCTGGAGCGCGACGCTGCCGCCGCAGGCAAGGACGTAGCCGACTTCACGTGGCAGGTCCCGTACCTGCCGGTGGATCCCAAGGACCTGGGCCGCAGCTACGAAGCCGTCATCAGGGTCAACTCCCAGTCCGGCAAAGGCGGCGTGGCCTACTTGCTCAAGAACGAGCACAGCCTGGACCTGCCGCGCCGCGCCCAGATCGAATTCTCCGGAGTGATCCAGAAGCGCACCGACACCGTGGGGGGCGAGGTCAGCGGAGCCCAGCTGTGGCAGGTCTTCCAGGACGAATACCTGCCTGCGAGTGAATCCGAAGGGCAGTGGGGGCGCTATTCCCTTGGCACTGTCCGCACCGAAACTGACGAGAACGGCGGCATGACGCTGCACGCGTCCCTCGGCATCGACGGCAGCCAGGTCAGCCGGACCGGGACCGGCAACGGCCCCATCGCCGCGCTGCTGGACATCCTCGGCCAGGATGGCGTTGACGTCAGGGTCCTCGACTACAGCGAGCACGCCTTGTCCGAAGGCGGCAACGCCATGGCCGCAGCCTACGTCGAATGCGCAGTGGGGGAGCGGGTCCTGTGGGGAATCGGCATCGATGCCAACACCAGCATGTCCTCTCTCAAGGCAGTCATCTCCGCCGTCAACCGCGCCATCAGGGACGCCCGCGCCTGACCCGGAACGCGTTGCGCGCCGGCACCCGGCGCGCAACGCCTGCCCGTCCCAATGGGCCGCATTCCGCCAGACAATGGGAAGATTAAGCGTGGTCCAACAATCCTTCGCTGCCCGGTCCTACCGGGATGACGCCGTGGTGCTCCGCACCCACAAGCTGGGCGAGGCCGACCGCATCATCACGCTGCTGACCAAGCACCACGGGCAGATCCGGGCCGTCGCCAAAGGTGTGCGACGGACCAGCAGCCGTTTCGGCGCCAGACTTGAACCGTTCATGGTGGCCGACCTCCAGCTCGTGTCCGGGAAAACGCTGGACATCGTCACCCAGGCCATCGCCAAGGGCGCCTACGGCGGAAATATCGCCGCGGACTATGGCCGCTACACGGTGGCCGCGGCCATGACGGAAACCGCCGAAAAGCTTACCGACGTCGACGGCGAAGCGGGAACGGCCCAGTACAACCTGCTCGTAGGGGCGCTGGCATCGCTGAGCCGGGATGAACACTCCGCCGGGCTAATTCTGGATTCCTACCTCCTGCGGGCTCTAGCCACCGGCGGCTGGGCTCCCAGCTTTACGGATTGTGCCCGCTGCGGCACCCCTGGACCGCACACGGCGTTTTCGGCCCCCGTAGGCGGGATGGTGTGCGGCAACTGCCGCCCGCCCGGCTCTCCGGCGCCGGCAGCGGAAACCGTTGTCCTGCTGGGTGCCCTGCTGACAGGGGATTGGCCGACGGCGGATGGATCGCTGCCCGCTCATCGACGGGAAGCTGCCGGACTGGTAGCGGCCTACCTGCAATGGCACTTGGAACGTGTCGTGAAATCACTCAAACATGTGGAGCGTAGCTGACTGTGGCCTTGGGAAGAAAGAACAGCCCGTCCCGAAAGCGGACCACCCCCGTGGTAGCACCGTACCCGCACCCCTCAGGTGCGGTGGCGCCGTCGATTCCTGCCGAATTCATTCCCCGGCACGTGGCCATCGTGATGGACGGCAACGGCCGCTGGGCCAACCAGCGCGGACTGCCCCGGATTGAGGGGCACAAGGCGGGGGAGCCAGCGTTGCTGGATGTCATGGCAGGTGCCATCGAACTCGGCATCGAGTATGTGAGTGTCTACGCCTTCTCCACCGAGAACTGGCGCCGCTCGCCCGAAGAGGTCCGGTTCCTGATGGGTTTTAACAAGGATGTGCTACGACGCCAGCGGAACCAGTTGGACGCGTGGGGCGTGCGGGTCCGCTGGTCGGGACGCCGGCCCAGGCTGTGGGGTTCGGTCATTCGGGAGCTGGAAGAGGCGGAGGAATACACCGCCGGCAACAGCACGTGCACGTTGAACATGTGTGTTAATTACGGCGGACGCGCCGAGATCACCGATGCCGTATCGGCGATTGCCGCCGAGGTGGCGGCGGGACGGCTCAAGCCTGGCGCCATCACCGAGAAGACGATCCAGAAGTATCTCGACGAACCGGACCTGCCGGACGTGGACTTGTTCCTGCGGAGTTCGGGGGAGCAACGGTTGTCCAACTTCCTGCTGTGGCAGTCAGCGTACGCCGAGTTTGTCTTTATGGACACGCTGTGGCCTGATGTGGACCGGCGGACCCTCTGGGACGCCGTCGAAATTTACGCCCAGCGGGACCGGCGCTACGGTGGTGCGGTGGATGCCGCGTTGCCGGGCAGCGCTGCAAAGGGTCAGCCCGGGTAGGAATCCCGAGCGGTGTCATTGGAGCTTGCCCCGGCGTAACCGCGCAACCATCGCTCCAGCCGGGCGTACGCATCGGCGCGGACCCGGGCCGGCGAGAGGAAGACATCGTGCAGGGCGCCGTCGATCCGTTCCACCGTTACTGTGCGCCCCAACGTCAATGCCCGCAGGGCAATGATGTTAACGTCGAGGACGGCGTCTGTGCGCCGCATTTCTTCGGTCCAGAAGGGCCCATTCGCGCTTCCTCCCGAAAGGAGGACAAGGATGGGGATCTCAATGCCCAGGCCCCGTGCCACCCTCGCGTGCCCGGCAAGGACGGCGCTTAGCCAACCCGCACGCAACGGGAATGCCATCGGCGGCCGGTATCGGTCGTCCAGGGCCCACTCGCCTTCAGCCGAACTGCTGATGGTGCGCCAGTAGAAGCCCCGTTCGGGAAGGCGCAATATGGCCTCGGGCCGGAAGCGGGCCATGGGTCCAACCATGGTGGAGGCGGCACGGCGGACCAACGAATTGCCATGCATTTCCAGCCATGGGCTGTTCAGGATCAGATGCGAGGCGGCCCCAGGGTGGTCGCTCACCCACAGCGCGGCAACCAGTCCACCGGTGGAATGCCCCATCATGGTGAGCTCCGGCTCCGGCCCATCGCCGCTGATGATGCCGATTGCCTTGCTGATCTCCGCGTCGTAGTCCGCGAGGTTTGCCACATAGCCGCCGGGGGCATCCGGGCGCAGGCTCCGGCCATGGTTGTGCATGTCCAGGGCAAAGAATTCGTAGCCTCGCTCTGTCCAGAACCGGGCGAGGTCCACATTGAAAAAGTAGTCACTCCAGCCGTGCAGGAAGAGCACTGCCCGACGGCGGCTGGAAGCCTTTGTGACCGGTGCACCAGCCGGGCGGTGCCTCACGAGCGTCGCGGTGCGCGCCACACCGTCATCACCGGCCGCCTCGAAGCTGCACGCTTCAAAGTCGTCACCAAGGATATCCGGGTGCCAGATCATGGAATTATGCTAGTCCGCGTCCCTACTCATGAGTAGCCGCTTGCTCCGACACCCAGCCGGCGTATTGGCCGATATTGGGGTTCCGGTTTGGTCTGTGCCGTCGCAGACGGAAAACTAGAGGCATGCGCGTATATCCCACATTCTTTAAGCTGGCCTTTTCATGGATGGACGCCGAACGCGCCCACAAGATCGGATTCAAGGGCATCAGGCTTGCGCATTCCTCCGGTGCCGGCAGGATCCTGCAGAAGTTCACTGCACCGTCGCCGTCACTGCAGACCACGGCCTTCGGGATTACCTTCCCCTCGCCGTTTGGCCTCGCGGCGGGCTTTGACAAGGAAGGCCACGGAATAGAGGCTCTCACCGAACTGGGCTTTGGGCATGTGGAAGTAGGAACCATCACCGGCCAGGCGCAGCCGGGCAATCCGAAGCCCCGCCTTTTCAGGTTGGTCCAGGACCGGGCGGTCATCAACAGAATGGGCTTCAATAACGACGGCGCTGCCACCGTTGAGCCGCGGCTGAAGGCTGCGCGTGCCGCGCTTCAGCGCAGGCACCCCGGCGTCCGTCCCGTCATCGGCGTAAATATCGGCAAGAGCAAGGTCGTTGAACTCGAGGACGCCGTCGCGGACTATCTGGTCAGTGCCCGGAGCCTCGCGCCCGCTGCCGACTATTTGGTAGTCAACGTCAGTTCGCCCAATACCCCCGGGCTGCGGCTGCTGCAGGACGTTGAGAGCCTTCGCCCGCTGCTGACAGCGGTGGGGGAGGAAGCTGACCGGGCTGCGGGCCGGCACGTTCCCTTGCTGGTCAAAATTGCGCCTGACCTCAGCGACGAAGATATCGACGACGTCGCACGCCTGGCGCTTGACCTTGGGCTGGACGGCATCATTGCCACTAACACCACCATCGGACGCTCCGGGCTTAGCTCGCCGCCCGAGAGTGTTGAAAAATGCGGTGCCGGTGGCCTGTCCGGCGCCCCACTTAAGCAGCGTTCGCTCGAGGTGCTTCGCCGGCTGAGGGACGCCACAGGAGGTGCCCTCACGCTGGTGGCCGTTGGCGGCGTCGAGAATGCCCAGGATGTCCAGGACCGCCTGGATGCCGGTGCCACACTCGTCCAGGGCTACACAGCCTTCCTTTATGAAGGGCCCTTCTGGGCGGCACGGATCAACCGGCAGCTCGCCAAGAACCGCCGGGCCTGAGGCTCCGCAGAGACAAAAAACCCCGGCGGTATCACCGCCGGGGTTTTCCGTAGCTCAGGGCCGACGCGTGTGCACCGGCCGGAAAGTTCAGGAGGGGTATTCGCCGCGCTTGACGAGCGGCTTGGGCAAACGCAGTTTGCGGAATTGCAGCGACCGCATGGAGCCGTACCAGACAACGCCCCGCTCCACCTCGCCGAATTTCGCGGCCAGCCGCTTACGGAGCTTGCGGGACAGGATAAAGACGTCCACGAAAACGGCCAGGAACATCACCCAGAAACCGCCCAGGACGTAAATCATCTGATCACTGGTGGACGGCACCAGCAGCGAAATGATGACAAAAACCAGTGCGCCGAACATCAAGTACTCGCCCAGGCTGAAGCGGGCATCGACGTAGTCGCGGGCGAAGCGCTTCTGCGGGCCCTTGTCCCGCAGCGGCAGGAACCTTTCGTCACCAGTGTCCAGTGCCTGCCTCATCTTCATTCGCTGGTCCTGGACTGCCTGGCGCTCAGCCGCCTTGGAGGCCTTGCGGTCCTCCGGCACCAGCGGGCGTTTGCGGGCTGCTTCCTGCGCTTTGCGCTTGGGAGTGGGCACACCTTTGCCTGCCGCGGCGTCCTGCCGGGCGGCTGCTTCCGCGGCCTGCTGGTCTATGATTTCCTGCGCCGAGGGCGCTTCCTTTTTACGTCCGAACACCCCAACAGAATACCCTGCGGCGGCGTGCCTCCGGCCCCGTGACGGCGGGGGTCCGGCGTCACGCGCGGGCAGTCCCATATCTTTGTGCCCGCCGTCGCCGAAAGTGCCTAACAGCTTCGGGTTGTGGTGTGGCCCACGCTGTGCCCGGCGCAGGTAGGGTTTTGCCATGACTTCTCCCACAGCGGCGACCCCGCACAACTCCGGCAGTCCTGCAGGCAGCATCCACGCCGAGGAACTCCGCCGTTCTATCGACCAGGCATTTGGGGCCACCGTGGCCCAACTTAAGGAACTGGTGTCCATCCCCGGCATCGCCTGGCCAAGTTTCGATCCCGAACCCCTGGACCGCAGCGCCCAGGCCGTGGCGGATCTGTTGACGCGGTCGGGCGTGGAAGACGTCCGGATCCTCCGGTGCGACAAGGAAGACGGCACTCCGGGCGGGCCCGCTGTCGTCGCCCGCCGCGAGGCCTCGAACGGCAAGCCGACCATCCTCCTGTACGCCCACCATGACGTTCAGCCACCTGGAGATCCGGCGTTGTGGGAGACGGAGCCGTTTGCCGCCGTCGAAAAGGACGGCAGGCTCTATGGCCGGGGCGCTGCCGACGACAAAGCGGGAATCATGGCGCACGTGGCGGCCTACTCGGCCGTCTCCAAAGTCCTCGCGGACGATCTGGGCTTGGGCGTGACGTTCTTTTTCGAGGGCGAAGAGGAGGCTGGATCGCCCACCTTCCGGTCCTTCCTCGAAGCCCACCGGGAACTGCTTCGCGCCGACGTGATCGTGGTGGCTGACTCAAGCAACTGGAAAGTGGGCGTTCCTGCCCTGACCACCAGCCTGCGCGGACTGGTGGACGGCACCATCGAAGTCCAGGTGCTGGAGCACGCAGTGCACTCGGGGATGTTCGGCGGCCCAGTCCTGGACGCTCCTACGCTGCTGGCACGCCTCATTGCCACCTTCCACGATGAAGAGGGCAACGTGGCCATCGACGGCCTGGTGTCCCGTGACGACGTGGCCGTGGACCTCACGGAAGCCGAATACCGGGCGGACGCCTCGGTGCTTGAGGGTGTCAAATTGGCGGGCTCCGGCAGCATCGCCTCGCGGCTGTGGACCAAGCCTGCGCTGTCCATCATCGGCTTTGATGCCCCGGCCGTGGATATGGCATCGAATACGCTGTTGCCGCGAGCAAGGGCTAAGTTCAGCCTCCGGATCGCGCCGGGGCAGGTTCCCGCCGACGCGATGGACGCCGTGCGTCGGCACGTCGAGGCCAACGTGCCGTTTGGCGCGAAGGTCGTGTTTACTCCGGGGGAGAGCGGTAATTCGTTCCTGACAGACACGTCCTCGAAAGCAGCCTCCCTGGCACTCTGGGCACTGCGCGAAGCCTGGGGTGTGCCTGCCGTGGAAATGGGAATCGGTGGTTCCATCCCGTTCATCGCAGACCTGACCGAGCTGTACCCGGCCGTGCAGATCCTCGTCACCGGCGTGGAGGACCCTGATTCCAGGGCGCACAGCGCCAACGAATCCCTCCACCTGGAGGATTTCCGGAATGCCATCGTGGCGGAGGCGCTGCTGCTTGCCCGCCTGAATGCCGACGGGCTGGACTGAACTTTCGACGGCGGCCGAGGAGTCCACCGCCGCCGTCGGGGGTGCGAGCCACGCCCAGGGAACAACAATCAGCCTTCCACGGTTACGTCAGGAGTTAGAGCTATACGTCTGACCGACGTAGCATGTAGCTATAGCCCATACCGTTTCCGTAGGGGCAGGCACCGCTGATGCGGGGCCGCCGAGGACCGTCCTAAGAAGGTAGGCCAATGAGCACCGCAACCAATGAGAACAGCACCGAAACCACCAGCGCTGCCAGCGATGAACTGGCCGCCCACGAGGTCAAGCTGACTGACGTCGCCGCAGGCAAGGTACGCAGCCTCCTCGAACAGGAAGGCCGGACCGATCTCCGCCTCCGCGTCGCTGTCCAGCCGGGCGGCTGCTCCGGACTCATTTACCAGCTTTACTTTGACGAGCGCCTGCTCGATGGCGACGCCGTCCGCGACTACGACGGCGTTGAAGTCGTCGTCGACAAGATGAGCGTGCCCTACCTCAGCGGGGCCAGCATTGACTTTGAGGACACCATTTCGAAGCAGGGCTTCACCATCGACAACCCCAACGCCGGCGGCTCCTGCGCCTGCGGGGATTCGTTCCACTGACCCGGACTTTTCGCCCGATGGCGGCACCTCGTGCGGCCGTGCCCGAAACGGCACGGCCGCACTGTGCCGACATGTGGGCGAAACGCCCGGCGGAGCGGTAAGCTCTACACCGAGTAGTAAAACTTTTAGTGTGCCCGGGCAGCCAACGTTGCCGGGTAACAGCAACAAGTAGGAAGGGCCGTCTGTGAGTTCGCAGAACCGAACCGGCAGCCGACGCAAAACGATCACTTCGATCTCAGGCTTGGCACTTGCCGGCGCGTTGGTTTTGACTGGATGTTCGCCAGAGGTAGAGAAGGGGTGGCTGCCCACCGAGCGTGGCACCACCAATCACACTGACCGGATCATGGACCTCTGGGTCAACTCATGGATCGCCGCACTTGTTGTAGGCATCATTACTTGGGGTTTGATCGTCTGGTGCCTGGTTGCCTACCGCCGCCGCAAGGGGACCAAGGGCTTCCCGAAGCAGATCAGCTTCAACCTGCCGCTTGAGGTCTTCTACCTGACCATCCCGCTGTTCATGGTCCTGGTGTTCTTCTACTTCACCGACCGCGACCAGCAGGCCATCGATGACCGCTCACAGCCCGCCGACGTCGTTGTGGACGTCCGCGGCAAGCAGTGGGCCTGGGACTTCAACTACAAGGCCGGCGACGTCGTCGAAGACGACGTCCATGAGGCCGGGGTGCAGGCACACCTCACCGGCGACACCATCGATAAAGAGAAGCTCCCCACGCTGTACCTGCCCGTTGGCAAGTCCGTGGACCTGGAACTGAACTCCCGCGATGTCATCCACTCGTTCTGGGTTCCCGCCTTCCTGCAGAAGCGCGACATGATCCCGGGCAAGACCAACTACATCAGGTTCACCCCCACCAAAGAGGGCACGTACGACGGCAAGTGCGCCGAACTCTGTGGCGAGTACCACTCCGAAATGCTGTTCCGCGTGAAGGTAGTGTCCGAGGCCGAATTCGCGGCCCACATGGACGAACTGCGCGATGCTGGCAACACGGGTCTCCTCGGCGAAGAGTACGACCGCAACCCGAACCTGAACGAAATTAAGTAAGGGGAGCGACGTGGCTACATACACTCAATCCGCACCCACCGGAGTGCTCACCGCTCCCGTGGTTCCTAAATCCAAGGGACGCATCGTCGTCAACTGGATCACTTCCACAGACCACAAGACCATCGGGTACATGTACCTGATCGCCTCTTTCGTGTTCTTCTGCCTCGGCGGCGTCATGGCCCTGCTGATCCGGGCCGAGCTGTTCGAGCCCGGCATGCAGATCCTGCAGACCAAGGAGCAGTACAACCAGCTGTTCACGATGCACGGCACCGTGATGCTGCTGATGTTCGCCACCCCGCTGTTCGCCGGCTTCGCCAACGTCATCATGCCCCTGCAGATTGGTGCACCT